>NZ_JACAOM010000083.1:0-30742 GCF_013386245.1 Pseudomonas sp. 21615526
CAAAAGTGAGCCACTGTAAGAGCGGAACCAATACCAGCCATCACCCAAATAACGGATATACACCCAAAACACGCCCAATCTCACCAAAGACAACACCCAGTGACCACTGAGGCAACCTGTCACGCGGCAAAAGACCACGCCTTGCTCTCGCGAAAATGGGACTACTCTTTCAGCAATGCTTGATCCAGATCAAAACCTTCGCCGGGATTGCTCTGGCGGCCGCAAGGCCAGAATCCCTGCGTGGTTGGTTATAAAAAGAAACGAATTTGAATTCGCCACACTCCATATCCGTGGGGGCAGTGGGTGCAGGCCTCCAGCCAGCATTCGGTATTACCTGACAGAGGAAGACTTATGTTCGGTTTGGAGGCGCTAGATCTCGCCCGAATTCAATTCGCGTTCACCATCTCATTCCATATCCTGTTCCCGGCCATCACCATCGGCCTGGCCAGTTACCTTGCGGTGCTGGAAGGCCTGTGGCTCAAGACCCACAACGACACCTACCGTGACCTCTACCATTTCTGGTCGAAGATCTTTGCCGTCAACTTCGGCATGGGCGTGGTCTCCGGCCTAGTCATGGCCTACCAGTTCGGCACCAACTGGAGCCGCTTCTCGGACTTCGCCGGTGCCGTCACCGGGCCGTTGCTGACTTATGAGGTGCTCACGGCGTTCTTCCTCGAAGCCGGCTTCCTTGGGGTCATGCTGTTCGGCTGGAACAAGGTCGGGCGCAAGCTGCACTTCTTTGCCACGGTGATGGTAGCCGTCGGCACGCTGATCTCGACCTTCTGGATTCTCGCCTCCAACAGCTGGATGCAGACACCACAAGGCTTTGAAATCATTGATGGCCGGGTGATTCCTACCGACTGGCTGGCCGTGATTTTCAACCCGTCGTTCCCCTACCGCCTGATGCACATGGCCACGGCAGCCTTCGTCGCGACCGCGTTCTTCGTCGGTTCTTCGGCAGCCTGGCACTTGCTGCGCGGCAAGGACAACCCGGCGATCCGCACCATGCTGTCGATGGCAATGTGGATGGCGCTGATCGTTGCGCCGATCCAGGCGGTCATCGGTGACTTCCACGGCCTGAATACCCTCAAGCATCAACCGGCGAAGATCGCCGCGATTGAAGGCCACTGGGAAAATATCGGCAACGAGCCCACGCCGCTGATCCTGTTCGGCTGGCCGGACATGAAGGCTGAAAAAACCAAGTTCGCGGTGGAAATCCCATACCTGGGCAGCCTGATCCTGACCCACTCCCTGGACAAGCAGGTGCCGGCCCTCAAGGAGTTCCCGCCTGAGGATCGTCCGAATTCGACCATCGTGTTTTGGTCGTTCCGGGTCATGGTGGGCCTGGGCTTCCTGATGATCTTCACCGGCCTGTTCAGCCTCTGGCTGCGCCGTGGCGACAAGATGTACACGTCCAAGCCGTTCCTGTACCTGGCGCTGTGGATGGGCCCGTCCGGCCTGATCGCGATTCTCGCCGGCTGGTTCACCACCGAGATCGGCCGTCAGCCGTGGGTGGTCTACGGGCTGATGCGCACGGCAGACGCCTCGTCCAACCACAGTTTTGCGCAGATGAGCATTACGTTGGTGTTGTTTGTGGTGGTGTACTTCGCGCTGTTTGGCGCGGGCCTGGGCTACATGATGCGCCTGGTGCGCAAAGGGCCTGTGACCCACGAAAGCACCGAGCCCACCCACGGTGGCCCTGGGCAGAAACGCACACCGGCGCGTCCGTTGTCGGCGGCTGATGACAGTGCCGATGCCGATCACGGCGACACCTTGAACAAGGGGAACTGAGCCATGGGTATTGATCTTCCGCTGATCTGGGCCGTGATCATCATCTTCGGCATCATGATGTACGTGGTCATGGACGGCTTTGACCTGGGGATCGGCATTCTCTTCCCTTTCATCCCGGGCAAGACCGACCGTGACGTGATGATGAACACCGTCGCCCCCGTGTGGGACGGCAACGAAACCTGGCTGGTACTCGGCGGCGCGGCGTTGTTTGGCGCGTTCCCGCTGGCCTATTCGGTGGTGCTCTCGGCGCTGTACCTGCCACTGATGCTGATGCTGATCGGGCTGATCTTTCGTGGCGTGGCGTTTGAATTCCGCTTCAAGGCCAAGGACGACAAGCGTCACTTGTGGGACAAGGCCTTCATCGGCGGCTCGCTGGCAGCGACGTTCTTCCAGGGCGTGGCGCTGGGGGCGTTCATTGATGGCATCCCGGTGGTCGACCGGCAGTTTGCCGGTGGCTCCCTGGACTGGCTGACGCCGTTCACGATGTTCTGCGGCGTGGCCCTGATCGTGGCGTATGCGCTGCTGGGCTGCACCTGGCTGATCATGAAGACCGAAGGCAGCTTGCAGGAGAAGATGCACAACCTGGCCCGGCCCCTGGCCTTCGTGGTGCTGGCGGTGATCGGTATCGTCAGCCTCTGGACGCCGCTGGCCCACCCGGAAATCGCCTCGCGCTGGTTCACCCTGCCGAACCTGTTCTGGTTCCTGCCGGTGCCGATCCTGGTGCTGGTGACCATGTACGGCCTGATTCGCGCCGTGGCCCGCAATGCGCACTACACGCCGTTCCTGCTGACACTGGTGCTGATCTTCCTTGGCTACAGTGGATTGGGGATCAGCCTGTGGCCGAACATCATCCCGCCGTCAGTTTCGATCTGGGACGCCGCCGCACCGCCGCAAAGCCAGGGCTTCATGCTGGTGGGCACCTTGTTCATCATTCCGTTCATCCTGGGCTACACCTTCTGGAGCTACTACGTGTTCCGCGGCAAGGTCACCCACGAAGACGGTTATCACTAGGAGGATTGACTCATGTCCGGCAAACCTTCGTTGCACGACATCGAACAGGCCGAGAAAAAGCCGCTCTGGCAGCGCCTGGGCTGGCTGGCGATGATCTGGACCGGCAGCGTCCTGGCCCTGTTCGTAGTGGCCAGCCTGATGCGCATGTTCATGAATGCCGCGGGCCTGACCACCCACTGACATCCCGTTGTAACTATTGCCCTCCTTCATGGAGGGCTTTTTTATTTGCGCGCCTTGAGGACCACGAACTTCGGCGTGGTCGCCACTTGCTCGACGCCACGGAACAACCGCGCCAACTTGGTGTGATAACCCAAGTGACGGTTGCCGACGATATACAGGGCGCCGCCCACTACCAGCGCTTCCCGCGCCTGCTGGAACATGCGCCAGGCGAGGAAGTCTCCCACCACTTGCTGCTGGTGGAACGGCGGGTTGCACAGCACCACATCCAGTGACTGCGCTTCCTGATCGGCCAGGCCGTCGCCGGGGCGAATCAGCACGTCGCGCTCACCCAGTGCCGCGCGCCAGTTCTCGGCCGCCGATTGCACCGCCATATAAGACTCGTCGACCAGCGTGTACTGCGCCTCGGGGTTTTGCAGCGCGCTGGCAATCGCCAGGACGCCATTACCGCAACCCAGGTCGGCTACGCGGGCGCCGCCCAGGTTTTGTGGCAGGTGCGGCAGGAAGGCCCGGGTGCCGATGTCCAGGCCTTCGCGGCAGAACACGTTGGCGTGGTTGAGCAGTTCGATGGCCGGGGTTTCCAGGCTGTAGCGCGTAGGGTAGGGCGATACGGCGTGTGGCCGATCGGCCAGGGTGGCGATCAGCAGTCGGGCCTTTTTTACCGCCAGTGAGGCGTGCATCGGGCCGATGTAGCGCTCCAGCAGTTCGCCGGCAGCCCGTGGCAGGTGCTTGACCATCGCCCCGGCAATCACTTCGGCGCCGGGTGCCAGTTGACCTTGCAGGCGAATCAATTGTTCTTCGAGCAGGGCCAGGGTTTTCGGCACGCGGATCAGTACGCGGTCGAACGGCCCGGCAGGTGTCTGGCTGGCGGGCAGGAGCGTTACCGCGTCGAAAGCCTTGCCGTTGCGCGCCAGGTTTTTCTCCAGGCCCAGGGCGCCGAGGAACGAGTCACCACTGGAGGTGACCCGCACATGCCCTTCGAGGCTGGCCGCCAGCGCGCCGAAACTGTCGTTGAGCACCAGGACGCGGGTCGCCGTCGTCAGCTGTTGTTCCGCCAGGTAGCTGAGCAAATACTCATCGGCTGCATCAAACGCTTGCAGCGGGTCGTTGTGCTGTTCTGGCTGACGGATCAGGTCGAGTTGGGCGAAGGGGCTGTCGAGCAGGGGCATGGCGGGTGAGACTCTGGGTAAGCGAACCATCGGGGTGAGCGGCGACGCGAGGCGCATCAGGGGCTCGCGTCATCACCCGGAACTGGCCGCAAATGTTACGTTTTTTTCCCCTGGATTACATGCGGTGTTTAAAACAACCCGCATTTGACTGCCGTGATCACTGCGGCAATCTTGTTACTGACCCCCAGTTTCTTCATCGCACTGCTGATATGGAAGCCGACCGTGCGTTCGGACAGGCACAGGATGGTGGCGATGTCCGAGGCGGTCTTGCCCAAGGCCGACCATTGCAGGATTTCGGTTTCCCGCGGGGTCAATTTGCTGGGCGCTTGCGGGCTGGGATTGTCTGCGTATTTTTTGGCCACCACCGCGTGCATGGCGTGGCAAATCCAGAGCACTTGCCCGGCTTTTTCATAGAGTTCTTCAGGGCCCACTGGGCCGGTGGCACGCCCCAGGCTCAACATGCTGAAAACACCCTGGAAGTCATGAACCGATTGGGTCCATCCGAAATTCAGTCCGTTGGACTGGGCATGGGCCCATAAGTCCGGTACCGAAGAAAAGGTTTTCTCGTCCCATACGATCGGTAGAACCGAGCGTTTGCAATGCGCAACCACAGGGTCGAGATCAAAGTAGTGCTCTTGTCTGTACAGCGTATTCCATTCATTGGAATAGTTGTTGAGGTTGATAGTTTTCGTTTGGTTGTTGGGTAGATGGGAACTAAGGGTGAATGCGCAGTATTGGAAGCCAAGCTCGTAGGTAAGGTTGAGGGCAGCTTCGTACATACTGGTTATTTCGCTTTCCCCTTCGAGTTTGGGCAGGCGAGTGTTGTGCCAGTTGACCATCGGTAACTCTCCATGCGAACGGTTTTTACATGGGGTACTTCCAAGGCCCCCGGTTACAACGTGAAAAAATAGTGTAGGACAACGGCTACAGCTCGAAATAAAAATTTGGTTATGTTCAAGCGGGCGTTAGGCCAATAACATTTGTACAACCTGGCTACGGTGTACAGGTTTCAGGCGTTCGATAAGATTTTTTTCCATTAGTTTTAAGAACTTGCTCTAAATGCGCCTTGTTAATATTTAGTTGCACTCCCTCATCTAATGGCTTGTTGGAAGGCGACTAATAGCCAAATATTTAGTACCGCCCAGCGGTTGCCACAATGGGCAGCGGCAATGCCAGCACAAACCATCGGTGTTTCCAGGCGGCGCTTTGGGGGACACTAGGGGCCTCTGCAAATGGAGTTTCCCATGACGGCCAGTGCTGAAAAATACACCCGCCAGACCCTGCTCGACGTGAAATCGCTGACTCCCAGCCTGTTTACCCTGCGCACTACCCGAGACCCTGGTTTTCGTTTTCGCGCCGGACAATTCGTGCGTCTTGGGGTGACCAAGGCCGATGGCGGCATTGTGTGGCGTGCTTATTCGGTGGTGTCCTCGCCCTTTGATGAATACCTGGACTTCTTTTCCATCGTGGTGCCGGGCGGTGAGTTCACCAGTGAGCTGAGCCGCCTGCGGGAAGGCGATACCCTGCTGGTAGAACGCCAGGCCACGGGCTTTCTGACCCTGGACCGGTTTGTGGATGGTCGCGATCTGTGGCTGCTGGGCACCGGGACCGGTATTGCGCCGTTTCTCTCGATCCTGCAGGACTTCGAAGTGTGGGAGAAATTCGAGCGGATTATCCTCGTCTATAGTGCCCGCGAAGCAAGGGAGCTGGCTTACCAGTCGTTGATCCATGAACTGGCCGAACGTGAGTACCTGGCAGAATACGCCCACAAGCTCACCTACATTCCCATTGTCACCCGCGAGCAACATCCGGGCGCGCTGAATGGGCGGATTACCACCCTGATCGAGAACGGCGAATTGGAGCGCGCCGCAGGCATCGAGCTGACCCCCGAGCATTCCAGGGTGATGATTTGCGGTAACCCGCAGATGATCGACGACACGCGTCAGTTGCTGAAACAGCGCGACATGCAACTGAGCCTGACCCGCCGTCCGGGGCAGGTCGCGGTAGAAAACTACTGGTAAAACAAAGGCGCCCTGCAGGCGCCTTTACTTTTTGCCGAGCTTACTCGGGCTTGCTGTTCTGTGCCTTGAGCAGATCGCGGATCTCCCCCAGCAGCACTTCTTCCTTGGTCGGGACCGGCGGCAGGCTAGGTGCCACGGCCTCTTCACGCTTCAGGCGGTTGATGGCCTTCACGCCCATGAAGATCGCAAACGCAACGATCACAAAGTCGATCACGCTCTGGATGAACTTGCCGTACGCCAGTACGACGGCCGGCGCATCGCCCTGGGCGGCTTTAAGCGTTACGGCCAGGTCGCCGAAGTCGACACCCCCGATCAACAGGCCGATAGGTGGCATCACCACGTCGCCTACAAAGGATGAAACAATTTTGCCGAAGGCGGCGCCGATGATAATACCGACCGCCATGTCGACCACATTACCTTTGACCGCGAAGGCCTTGAACTCACTTAACACGCCCATAGGTTATTCCTTGTTACAGATGAGGAGGTAGAAGCCAGTGTAAGACAGTGTGGCGAGGCTTGCTCGACACAACTGCTAACAGTGTCCGTTTTTATCGACACATTAAATCGCAAATAGTTTGCAAAGTGCCACCAATCGCGCGCGGAATACCCGCTATTTCAGTGGGTTACCACACTATTTTCTTTATCGGGGTGGTACGGCTTTTCTATTTATCTTCTGACTCGCGGGTCACTAGCCTCTGGCAAGCACAACTCAATGTGCACTAAAAAAACCAGAGGATACCTCGATGAAAAACCCTATTAGCCGCGGGCCTATTTCTGCGCGACAGGTGCTGTTTGCAGTGAGCGCCAGTCTTCTTTCGCTGTCCGTACACGCCGCCAACCTCACGCGCGATAATGGCGCGGCGGTCGGTGACAATCAAAACTCGCAAACCGCCGGTGCGAATGGCCCGGTCCTGTTGCAAGACGTGCAACTGATCCAGAAGTTGCAGCGCTTTGATCGCGAGCGTATTCCGGAGCGCGTTGTGCACGCCCGTGGCACCGGCGCTCACGGTACTTTCACCGTCACCGATAACCTCAGCGACCTGACCAAGGCCAAGGTGTTTGCCGCCGGCGAAGCCACGCCGGTATTTGTGCGCTTCTCTGCGGTCGTTCACGGCAACCATTCGCCGGAAACCCTGCGTGACCCGCGCGGCTTCGCCACCAAGTTCTACACCGCCGAAGGTAATTGGGACCTGGTCGGTAATAACTTCCCGACGTTCTTTATTCGTGATGCGATCAAGTTTCCGGACATGGTTCACGCCTTTAAACCAGATCCGCGCACTAACCTGGACGATGATTCCCGTCGCTTTGACTTCTTCTCCCATGTTCCGGAGTCCACTCGTACGTTGACCGAGTTGTACTCGGACTCCGGTACTCCAGCCAGTTACCGGGAAATGGACGGTAACGGTGTACATGCCTACAAGTTGATTAACGCCAAGGGCGAAGTGCACTACGTCAAGTTCCACTGGAAGAGCCTGCAAGGCATCAAGAACCTCGATCCTAAACAAGTGACTGAAGTACAGGGCCGTGACTACAGCCATATGACCAATGATTTGGTCACGCACATCAATAAGGGCGACTTCCCCAAGTGGGACCTGTATGTGCAAGTGCTGAAACCGGAAGACCTGGCCAAGTTTGATTTCGACCCGTTGGATGCCACCAAGATCTGGCCGGACGTACCGGAGCGCAAAGTCGGGCAGATGGTGCTGAACCGCAACCCGGCCAACGTCTTCCAGGAAACCGAGCAAGTCGCCATGGCGCCGGCCAACCTGGTGCCGGGCATCGAGCCGTCGGAAGACCGCCTGCTGCAAGGCCGGGTGTTCTCCTATGCCGATACGCAAATGTACCGCCTGGGGCCAAACGCCCTGCAACTGCCGATCAACGCACCCCGGGTGACCGTCAACAACGGTAACCAGGACGGCGCGATGAATTTCGGCAAGACCACCACTGGCGTGAACTACCAGCCAAGCCGCCTGCTGCCACGGGAAGAGCCGCAAACCGCGCGGTACAGCCAGTCGGCCCTGTCGGGCAGTACCCAGCAAGCGAAGATCCAGCGTGAGCAGAACTTCAAGCAGGCCGGCGACCTGTACCGCTCGTTCAACAAGAAAGAACGCCAGGACTTGATCGACAACTTCGGCGGCTCCCTGGCCACCACCGATGACGAGAGCAAGCACATCATCCTGTCGTTCCTCTACAAGGCGGATCCGGAGTACGGCACCGGCGTGACCAAAGTGGCCAAGGGCGACCTGGCCCGCGTTAAAGCACTGGCCGAAAAGCTGACCGACTAACCGCCCACGCTCCCTGTAGGAGCTGGCTTGCCGGCGATAGCGCCCACAAGTACGCCATCGCCGGCAAGCCGGCTCCTACAGGTGGCACATCACTGAGAATTTGCCATGCGAATCTTAATAGGCGCTGTCCTTGCGTGTTTGTCGTTCAGCGTATTGGCCGAACAAGCTGCCCCGGCCGCGCTTAAGGCACAACTGCAGGATTACTACTTCGACGCCGCCCGCCGTGGCGACGTGGACATGCTCAACACCTTCATCGAATCCGGCTATTCGCTGAACACCCAGGATGAAAAAGGCTACACGGCGCTGATTCTCGCCGCCTATCACGGTGAAAGTGCCTACGTGGACCTATTGCTCGCCGCCGGCGCCGATGCCTGCGTGCAGGACAAACGCGGCAACACCGCCTTGATGGGCGCGATCTTCAAGGGTGAGCTGAAAATCGCCCAGCGCCTGCTCGCCACCGACTGCAACCCCGACCAGCGCAACGGCGCCGGACAAACGGCGGCCATGTATGCCGGGCTGTTCAAACGCGTGGAACTGCTGGATGAACTGAAAGCCAAGGGCGCCGATCTGAATGCCGAAGACCCGATCGGTAACAGCGCTTCACGTTTGGCCAGCGGTGAAATCCGTACCCCGGCGCCGCGCTGAGCTATCATCGCGGTTTTTCGGTTGGAGGTTCTCAAATGGCAAAGGCCAAGCGCATGTATGGCTGCACGGAGTGCGGCGCGACCTTTCCCAAGTGGGCCGGCCAGTGCACGGAATGCGGTGCGTGGAACACCCTGACCGAAACCATGATCGAAAGCGGCGGCGCCGTGGCCCCCAGTGGCCGTTCCGGCTGGACCGGGCAACAAACCCAGATCAAGACCCTGGCCGAAGTCAGCGTCGAAGAAATCCCGCGTTTCTCCACCGCTTCCGGTGAACTGGACCGGGTGCTGGGCGGCGGCCTGGTGGATGGCTCGGTGGTGCTGATCGGCGGTGACCCGGGCATCGGTAAGTCCACGATCCTGCTGCAAACCCTGTGCAGCATCGCCAGCCGCATGCCGGCGCTGTATGTCACCGGCGAAGAATCCCAGCAGCAGGTGGCCATGCGTGCGCGCCGCCTGGGCTTGCCTCAGGACCAACTACGGGTGATGACCGAAACCTGCATCGAAAGCATCATCGCCACCGCGCGCCTGGAAAAGCCCAAGGTGATGGTGATCGATTCGATCCAGACGATTTTCACCGAGCAACTGCAATCGGCACCGGGTGGCGTGTCCCAGGTGCGGGAAAGTGCCGCGCTGCTGGTGCGCTATGCGAAACAGAGCGGCACGGCGATTTTCCTGGTGGGCCACGTGACGAAAGAAGGCGCATTGGCCGGCCCACGGGTGCTGGAACACATGGTCGACACCGTGCTGTATTTCGAAGGCGAGTCCGATGGGCGGTTGCGTTTGCTGCGGGCGGTGAAGAACCGGTTTGGCGCGGTCAACGAACTCGGAGTGTTCGCCATGACTGACCGGGGCTTGAAAGAGGTCTCCAACCCGTCAGCGATTTTTCTTACCCGCGCTCAGGAAGAAGTCCCAGGCAGTGTGGTGATGGCGACGTGGGAAGGCACCCGGCCGATGCTGGTGGAAGTCCAGGCGCTGGTGGACGACAGCCACTTGGCCAACCCGCGTCGTGTCACCCTGGGTCTGGACCAGAACCGGCTGGCGATGTTGCTGGCGGTATTGCACCGCCACGGCGGCATTCCCACCCATGACCAGGACGTGTTCCTCAACGTGGTGGGCGGGGTCAAGGTGCTGGAAACCGCGTCTGACCTGGCGTTGATGGCGGCGGTGATGTCCAGCCTGCGCAACCGGCCGTTGCCCCATGACTTGCTGGTGTTTGGCGAGGTGGGCCTGTCGGGTGAAGTGCGCCCGGTGCCCAGCGGCCAGGAGCGCCTGAAGGAAGCGGCCAAGCACGGCTTCAAGCGCGCCATCGTGCCCAAGGGTAATGCGCCGAAAGAAATGCCACCGGGGCTGCAAGTGATCGGGGTGACGCGCCTGGAGCAGGCGCTGGATGCCCTGTTCGAATAGTCGCCAGCCACCCATCACCCCTGTAGGAGCCGGGCTTGCCCGCGATGGCGGTGTATCAGCTGATTGATATGCAAACTGACACACCGCCATCGCAGGCAAGCCAGCTCCCACATGTTCAGGTCTCCAGCAAGGCGGCGAATTCCCGCTCTAGCTCTGCCTGATCACCGAGGTTCAGCTCGATTATCCGCCGCAGGTGGCTGATGGAGTCGAGGTCGATGTGTTCGCACACAAAGCCGAGCTGCCCATGATCGTCGTGGGTTAGCCGCACCTGCATCTTCACGTCGGTCTCGGCGTCGAGATGAATGTCCACATCGAACGATTCGTAGCGATGGCCGTGCCATTCTTGCGGCCGTTGCACCAGCAAGCCCTTGAGCGACAAATCTACCAATTGCACCGACCAGACATGGCCGTCTTGCGTGAGCTCGGTCCTGGCGTCGAAGGCAATGCGTCGGAAACGGCGTCGGTCTGAAGGCTGTTCGCGCATGGTGAAACCCTCTGTGGATAAAGGAATTGTAGCCGTGCGCCATCATGGGGCGGTTTTTTCTGCTTTTTTCGCCCCGGCAAGGCTCTAGACCAACGTAGGGGGGTGGCCTTTAAGGCCAGTAGCGCTAAACTCGGGATGGCTGTCTTTCTGTCCACCCTGGCTGGAATATAAAAATGAAAAATAATAATAGCCTGCTACGCCATCTACCCTGGCTGCTGCTGGCAATCGTAGGAGCGTGCGCCCTGGGCGTAGTGGCCTTGCGCCGCGGCGAGGCGATCAACGCCTTGTGGATCGTGGTCGCAGCAGTGGCCATTTATCTGGTTGCTTACCGTTACTACAGTCTGTTCATCGCTAACCATGTGATGCAGCTCGATCCACTGCGGGCTACCCCCGCTGTGCTGAACAACGACGGTCTGGACTATGTGCCGACCAACAAACACATCCTTTTTGGTCACCACTTCGCGGCAATCGCCGGCGCAGGGCCTTTGGTCGGCCCGGTACTGGCGGCGCAGATGGGCTACCTGCCCGGCACGTTGTGGCTGATCGCCGGCGTGGTGCTGGCCGGGGCGGTGCAGGACTTCATGGTCCTGTTCCTGTCCACTCGTCGCAACGGCCGTTCCCTGGGGGACATGGTCCGCGAAGAAATGGGCCGTGTGCCCGGGACCATCGCGCTGTTCGGCTGCTTCCTGATCATGATCATCATCCTCGCGGTGCTGGCGCTGATCGTGGTCAAGGCCCTGGCCGAAAGCCCGTGGGGCATCTTCACGGTGATGGCAACCATCCCGATCGCGATGTTCATGGGCATTTACATGCGCTACATCCGCCCGGGCCGCATCGGTGAAATCTCGATTGTCGGCGTGCTGTTGTTGCTGGGTTCGATCTGGCTGGGCGGGCAGATTGCCGCTGATCCGGTGTGGGCCAAGGCCTTCAGCTTCACCGGCATCCAGATCACCTGGATGCTGGTGGGTTATGGCTTCGTGGCTGCCGTGTTGCCGGTGTGGCTGATCCTCGCGCCACGGGACTACCTGTCTACCTTCCTGAAAATCGGCACCATCATCGCCCTGGCGATTGGCATCCTGGTGACCATGCCCGACCTGAAAATGCCGGCGCTGACCCAGTTCATCGATGGCACCGGCCCGGTGTGGAAGGGCGGCCTGTTCCCGTTCCTGTTCATCACCATCGCCTGTGGCGCGGTCTCGGGTTTCCACGCACTGATCTCCTCGGGCACCACGCCAAAGTTGCTGGCCAGTGAAGGGCACGCCCGTTACATCGGCTACGGCGGCATGTTGATGGAGTCGTTCGTGGCCATCATGGCGATGGTTGCCGCTTCGGTGATCGAGCCAGGGGTGTACTTCGCCATGAACAGCCCGGCCGCGATTGTCGGCGGTGACGTGGTGGCTGTGGCGCAAACCGTCAGCAGCTGGGGTTTTGCAATTACCCCGGAAGCGTTGCAGGCGGTGGCCCATGACATTGGTGAGTCCACCATCCTGGCCCGTGCCGGCGGTGCGCCAACCCTGGCGGTGGGTATCGCGCAGATCCTGCACAGCGTCCTGCCGGGTGAAAACACCATGGCGTTCTGGTACCACTTTGCGATCCTGTTCGAAGCGCTGTTCATCCTGACCGCAGTCGACGCCGGTACCCGTGCCGGTCGCTTCATGCTGCAGGATTTGCTCGGCTCCTTCGTGCCGGCGCTCAAGCGTACCGAGTCCTGGACGGCCAACCTGATCGCTACCGCAGGTTGTGTGGCGATGTGGGGTTACCTGCTGTACCAGGGCGTGATCGACCCACTGGGCGGCATCAACACCTTGTGGCCGCTGTTCGGTATCTCCAACCAGATGCTGGCCGGTATCGCGCTGATGCTCGCCACCGTTGTGCTGATCAAAATGAAACGCCAGCGCTACATCTGGGTGACCATGCTGCCAGCCGTATGGCTGCTGATCTGCACCGTGACCGCAGGCTTCATCAAGCTGTTCGACGCCAACCCGGCGATCGGCTTCCTGTCGCTGGCCAAGAAATACAGCGATGCCCTGGCCGGCGGCCAGATCCTCGCACCGGCCAAGAGCATCGACCAGATGCAACACGTGATCTGGAACGCCTACACCAACGCAACGCTGACGGCGCTGTTCCTGTTCGTGGTCTTCAGCATCCTGTTCTATGCGCTCAAGGTTGGCATTGCTGCCTGGGGCAAAAAGGAACGTACGGATAAAGAAGCGCCATACCAGGCCATCCCGGACGCTTGATAGAGGATTGCAATCATGTTCAATGACATCAGTCGCCTCGGTAAATACCTCGGTCAGGCCGCGCGCCTGATGGTCGGCATGCCCGACTACGACACCTACGTCGAGCATATGCAAACCAAACACCCGGACAAACCGATGATGGACTACAAGGCGTTCTTCCGGGAACGCCAGGAAGCCCGTTACGGCGGCAAGGGTGGGCCCAAGTGCTGCTAGCCCGGTAGTTCGGGCTGCGGTGATCCCTTGTGGGAGCGGGCTTGCTCGCGAAGGCGGTCTTTCAGTGATGCATGTGCTGACTGACACGCCGCCTTCGCGAGCAAGCCCGCTCCCACATTTGTTTTGTGTTTCTTCAAGGAGAATTCTTTGTCCTCTCCCATCCCCGTCACCGTCCTCAGCGGCTTCCTCGGCGCTGGCAAGACCACCTTGTTGCGTCACCTGCTCAAGGCCGAGCACGGCTTGAAAATCGCCGTGATCGAAAATGAATTCAGCGACGCCGGTATCGACACCCAATTGCTGGGCAGCGAGCCGGTGCAAGTAATGACCCTGTCCAATGGCTGTGTGTGCTGCACCATCCACACTGACCTGACCAAGGCCCTGTACCTGTTGCTGGAGCGCCTGGACAGCGGCGAGATCGCGTTCGACCGCCTGGTGATCGAGTGCACCGGCCTGGCCGACCCGGCCCCCGTGGCCCAGACCTTTTTCATCGATGAAGAACTGCGCGAGCGCTACATCCTCGACGGCATCATCACCCTGGTGGACGCGGCCCACGCCGAGCACCACCTGACCCAGACCATCGCCCAGGCGCAGATCGGGTTTGCCGACCGCCTGCTGGTGAGCAAGCGCGACCTGGTGGACGATGCCACCTTCGACGCCCTCAGCGAGCGCCTGACTCGTATCAACCGCCGGGCGCCGATTCGTGTGGTGGAACACGGCAAGATCGACCTCGCCGAACTGCTGGATGTGCGCGGCTTCAACCTCAACGCCGGCATGAGCCTGCGCCCGGTGAGCCAGGCGCCGTCCATCGATCGTATTTCCAGCCTGGTGCTGCGCACTGACCAGCCGCTGGATATCGACAAACTCAGCGAGTTCATGAACGAGCTGCTGGAAGACCACGGCAAGCAATTGCTGCGCTACAAAGGCGTGCTGAACATTGCCGGGGAAGACCGGCGCATGGTGTTCCAGGGCGTGCTGAAGCTCTACGGGTTCGATTGGGACACCGAATGGGCCGAAGGCGAAGCGCGGGAAAGTGTGATTGTGTTTATTGCTGACGAGTTGCCGGAAGAGAAGATTCGCGAAGGCTTTGCGCGGGTTTACCAATCCTGACTTGAAACGCAGTCAAAATGTGGGAGCGGGCTTGCTCGCGAAAGCGGTGTATCAGTCAGCCCATGCATCAACTGACACGGCGCTTTCGCGAGCAAGCCCGCTCCCACATTTGATGTCATTTCAAATTGAGAAAGCAGCGTTTTCAGGCATAAAAAAGCCCGGCTCTTGAGCCGGGCTTTTTGTTCAAGCTACTGCAATCAAGCGCCGTATACCGGCAGCTTCTTGCAGATGGCCTTGACCTTCTCACGCACAGCGTCAATCACTGCTTCGTTGTTCAGGTCAGCCAGGATGTCGCAGATCCAGCCAGCCAGTTCCTTGCACTCTGCTTCCTTGAAGCCACGAGTGGTCACAGCCGGGGTGCCGAAGCGCAGGCCGGAGGTGACGAACGGCGAACGTGGGTCGTTCGGCACCGAGTTCTTGTTCACGGTGATGAAGGCTTTGCCCAGAGCGGCGTCAGCGTCTTTACCGGAGATGTCCTGCTTGATCAGCGACAGCAGGAACAGGTGGTTCTCAGTACCGCCGGACACCACGTCAAAACCACGCTCGATGAACACGCCGGCCATGGCCTTGGCGTTTTTCACCACTTGCTGCTGGTAGGTCTTGAACTCAGGCTGCAGCGCTTCCTTGAAGCAGATCGCTTTGGCGGCGATCACGTGCTCCAGCGGGCCACCCTGGCCGCCTGGGAATACGGCGGAGTTCAGCTTCTTCTCGATCTCGGCGTTGGCGCGGGCCAGGATCAGGCCGCCACGTGGACCGCGCAGGGTCTTGTGGGTGGTGGTGGTCACGACGTCAGCGAACGGAACCGGGTTCGGGTAGACGCCAGCGGCGACCAGACCGGCCACGTGGGCCATGTCGACGAACAGGTAGGCGCCGACCTTGTCAGCGATTTCGCGGAAGCGTGGGAAATCCAGGATCTGCGAGTAGGCAGAGAAACCGGCCACGATCATTTTTGGCTTGTGCTCAACGGCAAGGCGCTCGACTTCGTCGTAGTCGATCAGGCCGTTGCCGTCGATGCCGTACTGAACGGCGTTGTACAGCTTGCCGGAGGAGGAAACGCTGGCGCCGTGGGTCAGGTGACCGCCGTGGGCCAGGCTCATGCCCAGGATGGTGTCGCCCGCTTGCAGCAGGGCCAGGTACACGGCGCTGTTGGCTTGGGAGCCGGCGTGTGGCTGGACGTTGGCGTAATCGGCGCCGAACAGTTCCTTGGCGCGGTCGATGGCCAGTTGCTCAACGATGTCGACGAACTCGCAACCGCCGTAGTAGCGCTTGCCCGGGTAGCCTTCGGCGTACTTGTTGGTCAGAACCGAACCTTGAGCCTCCATCACGGCGGGGCTGGTGTAGTTTTCCGAAGCGATCAGCTCAATGTGCTCTTCCTGGCGCTGAGCTTCTTGCTCCATGGCGGCAAAGAGATCGGCGTCGTACTTGGCAATAGTCAAATCACGGCTGAACATGGCGGTCCTCAAGGATCGGGGGCAGAAAAGAAGCGCATTCTAACCCAATGGGTTTTAGATGGCATATGAAAGGACATCATGTCGCGGACAAGCGGGGCTCATCTGGGGATAGGTGGTGTTTGTTCGGGCCCCTTCGCGAGCAAGCCCGCTCCCACATTCAATCGGGTTCCTTCAGGTGGAATACGGTCGAATGTGGGAGCGGGCTTGCTCGCGAAGAGGCCATCCGCATCACCTGAGGATTTCAATCGAACATAAACAGCGCATCATTGCTGAACTGCGCCTCAAACCGGTTCGCCGGCATCGGTCGCCCGAACAGGTAGCCCTGCACCTCATCGCAACCGTGCTCCCGCAGGAAGTCCAGCTGCTCATGGGTTTCCACACCCTCGGCGATCACCGCCAGGTTCAGGCTGTGGGCCATGGCGATAATCGCCCGGGCAATCTGCGCATCCTGCTCGCCCGACGGCAGGCCGTCGACAAAGGTGCGGTCGATCTTCAGCACGTCGATGGGGAACTGCTTGAGGTAGTTCAGCGATGAATAACCGGTGCCGAAGTCATCTACCGCGATGCTCAGGCCGAGGTTTTTCAGGCTGGCGAGGATCTGCATCGCTTCGTTGACCTCGCGCATCAGGATACTTTCGGTCAGCTCCAGCTCCAGGCACGCCGGCGGCAGGCCGGTGTCCTTGAGGATGGTGGCGATGCGCTCGCCCAGTTGTCCGTCGGAGAACTGCCGGGCCGAAATGTTGACCGAGACCTTGGGTACCCGCACCTTGTTCTGGTGCCAGGTCTTGAGTTGGCGGCAGGCTTCGCTGATCACCCAGTCACCCACGTCCACCACCAGCCCCAACTCCTCCAACACCGGGATGAAGTCCCCCGGCGGCACCAGCCCGCGACGCGGATGGCGCCAGCGCAGCAGGGCTTCGGCGCCGGTCAAACGTTTGCCGTCGCCGCTGAACTGCGGCTGGTAATACAGCACGAATTCGTTCTGTTCCAGGGCGTGGCGCAGGTCGCTTTCCAGCTCCAGGCGTTCCAGTGCGCTGGCGTTCATGTCGGCCTGGTAGAACTGGAAGTTGTTCTTGCCGCGCTCCTTGGCGTGGTACATCGCCGTGTCGGCGTTTTTCATCAACTGGCTGAGTTCGTTGCCGTCCTGCGGGCTCAGGGCGATGCCGATACTGGCGGTGACGAAGAACTCGCGGCCCTCCAGCACGAACGGCTTCACCAGGCTGGCCAGAATCTGCTCGGCCACGTGAATCGCCCGGTTCAGCGCCATCTCACGGTTGACCCGCGGTTGCAGCAGCAAGGTGAACTCGTCGCCACCCATGCGCGCCACGGTGTCGTCTTCGGCAACGCAGCCCAGCAGGCGGGTGGCCATTTCCTTGAGCATGCGGTCGCCGGCGGCGTGGCCCAGGGAGTCGTTGATCGGCTTGAAGCGGTCGAGGTCGAGGAACATCAGCACCACCCACGACTTCTGCCGTTCCGCCGATTGCAGCGCGGTGTGCAGGCGGTCCTGGAACAGCGTGCGGTTGGGCAGGTGGGTCAGGGCGTCGTAGTAGGCCAGGCGGTGGATGCGCTGCTCGCTGGCCTTGCGTTCGCTGATGTCACTGAAGAAACACACGTAGCTGGCCAGGTCGCCTTCGTCATCGAACACGGCAGTAATTCCGACCCAGGCCGGGTAATGCTCGCCGTTGCGGCGCTTGAGCCACACTTCGCCTTCCCAGGTGCTGTGCTGGTGCAATTGCTTGAGCACGTAGCGCAGGTGGGCTTCCTGCTGTTCGTCGACGGTGAGCATGTTCGGCAACTGGTCGAGCACGTCCGCCACCGCATAACCGCTGACCCGGCTGAACGCCTCGTTGGCCTGCACGATGTAGCCGGCCGGGTCGGTGATCAGGATCGCCGAGGTGGAGTGTTCGAATACCGTGGCCGCCATGCGCAGGTCTTTTTCCGCACGGCGCTGCTGGCTGATATCGCGACCCACGCCAAGGATGCCCTCGAACGCGCCATGTTCGTCCCACACCAGCACCAGGCGCAGTTCGATGGGGATCTTGCGCCCGTCGGCCCGCAGGCAGTCGAACAGGAACAGTTGGGTCTGCACGTCGTTGCGCAAGGCCGCGAGGGATTCGGGTTGGTCCAGGGCGCGGCTGACTTGCTCCACCAGGGAGTAGATACCGGTCAGTTGCTGCGGGTTGGCGATGGTCGATTGCCAGCCGTTTTCGAAGATCCAGTCGACGTCATAGCCCAGCACCGCGTTCACCGAAGGGCTGACGTAGTTGAGGGCCAGCTTGCTGTCGGTGGAGAAGATTACGTCGCTGATGCTTTCCGCCAGCATGCGGTAGCGCTGTTCGCTGTCACGCAGGGATTCACTGGCTTCGATCTGGTCGGTGATGTCCTTGGCCACGCCGATGATGCGCGTCACCTGGTCAGTCTTGTCACGGGCCAGGGCCTGTTCGCGGATGTCGAAGCGCCGCCATTGGTTGTTGCGGTGGCGAAAGCGCAACTGGCACTGCAACTGGCTCAGGTAGCCGGCCTGGCGCTGTTGCAGGCGCAGGTCGTGGTAGCGCTCGGCGTCTTCGGGGTGCAGCAGGATCTCCCAGAAGTACTCGCCCATCTGCTGCAGCTCGGGCTTGTTGTAGCCCAGGGTGTGGCCCAGGTGGTGGTTGCTGAAAATCATCCGCTGGCTGATCACGTCCTGCACATACAGGTGATCGGGCACGGTGCGCACCACGTCCGACCAGAAACTCTCGCGCTCCACCAGTGACAACTCGATCAGCTTGCGGCTGGTGATGTCGCTGATGCTCAGGATCACGGCCTTGAAGTCGTCCTGCTGTTCCGGCAGGCGCATCACCAGCCACAGGTATTGGTCGTTGCCTTCGATATCGCTGAGCTGGATTTCCAGTTCAAGCTGCTTCTGCTGGGTCAGCACCGCGTCGATCACCTGGTTGCCGATGGCGGTCGGGCTCGACGGGCAGGCGTCGATCAGGCGTTCCCAGGCCTGCTCGCAAGAGGCAACATTCAGCAAGCGCACTGCCACCTGGTTGACCTCGGTGATGCGCAGTTCCTTGAGCAGTTGCTGGCGCTGTTCCGGGTTGTCTTGCAGCAACTGTTGCAACTGCTCGCGGGTTTGCAGTCGGGCTCTATCGAAGAACGCGCGCAGGCCCGACAGGTCGAGCACGCACAGCGCCACGCCGGTGCCTTCGAAAATATCCTGGTAGCGCCGGCGGCCCTCGTGCACCTGGCGCTGGCGGCGGCGCATGTTCAGCAGCACGATCACCGGGATCAGCGAGAAGGCCAGGCCCAACAGGCATTTGCCGATAAAGGCCGGCAGCAGTTGCTCCAGCACGGCGGCGCGGTCGAACAGGCCGCGCAGTTGCCAGTCGCTCTTGCTCAGGGGCGTGACCAGTACACTTTTGTTCAACTCGTCCGGGGTCAACGCGGTGGCCCATTGGGCCGGCATCCCGCTGTCACGGCTGACCACCCGGTGGTTGAGGCGGTTTTCGATGACCCACATCGGGCGCTGGCCCTGGCCGTCCTGGCGGGTCAGGTTGGCCAGGTAATTGGGGGCCAGGCGCAAGGCCCAGTACATCTTGGTGCCGCCGCTGGGCTGGTGCAGCAGCAGGTAGATGACGGTGCCGTCGTTGTTGTTGCTCAGGTAATAGGACTGGGCGTGGCTGCGCTTGACCAGTTCTTCGAGCCAGGCGCTGTCCTGGCTGTCGCTGGCGCTGTCACTGATCATCGCGCCGCTGGGGGCGAGCAGGGCGACGCTGCGCAACTCCGGCAAGGAGCGTTGCAAGGTGCGCATCAGGATTTGTTGCTGTTCGGCGTCCCGCGGCGGTTCGACGATCGGCAGCAGGTTCAGCGCAATCTGCGCACTGAGGGCCATGTTCAGGCTGATCTGTTCGGCCAGGTCGGCGCTGTAGTCGATGGTGTATTGCTGCTGGTTTTTCTGGTTTTGCTGCAACTGGTCCAGCAGTTGCCAGAACAATAACGCGAGCAGCAACAGGACCAGCGTCGCCAATGCGCCCTTCAGGGTTCCGTGCAGGGGCGCTCCCGGCGCTATATGAGCGGCGCGCAGGGGAGTTGGCGGCGTTACGTTGGACAAACTGTGATCCTGCGGTTTGGCTGGACTGGCGCGCGACGTGCACTATAAGCCGGACGCCCGGAGGGCGGCTAGCATGCCTTGTGTTGTGGCAAAGTGCCAGCCCCGCCTGGCTGGACTGCCCACCCGCATTCAGGTAGCTTTGCCGGTTATGCGAGGGCGTTCCAGCCCCAGACAATCAGGCATCTACCGCACGCAGGCATTGATAGACATCAACGGCCCGCGCGGCGCATGGCCTGGCACGGGTTTCGCCCGCTTAATTCATCAGTCACTGACGCTAGGTTCACCATGGCTCAATACGTCTTCACCATGCATCGGCTGGGAAAAGTTGTTCCGCCGAAGCGGGAAATCCTGAAAAACATTTCTCTGTCCTTCTTCCCGGGCGCCAAGATCGGCGTGCTCGGCCTCAACGGTTCGGGTAAATCCACCCTGTTGAAAATCATGGCCGGCGTCGACACCGAGTTCGACGGCGAAGCCCGCCCGATGCCCGACCTGAACATCGGCTACCTGCCACAGGAACCTATCCTGGACCCGACCAAGACCGTGCGTGAAGTGGTCGAGGAAGCGGTCAGCGTGATCAAGAACGCCCAGGCCCGCCTGGACGAGGTCTACGCGGCCTACGCTGAAGAAGACGCCGACTTCGACAAACTGGCGGCAGAACAGGCCAAGCTCGAAGCCATCCTGCAAGCGGCCGACGGTCACAACCTGGACCGCCAGCTGGAAGTCGCCGCCGACGCGCTGCGCCTGCCGGCGTGGGACGCCAAGGTTGAACACCTGTCCGGTGGTGAAAAGCGTCGTGTGGCCCTGTGCCGCCTGCTGCTGTCGGCCCCCGACATGCTGCTGCTCGACGAACCGACCAACCACCTGGACGCCGATTCTGTCGCCTGGCTGGAGCATTTCCTGCACGACTTCCCGGGCACCGTGGTTGCGATCACGCACGACCGGTACTTCCTGGACAACGTTGCTGGCTGGATCCTCGAGCTCGACCGTGGCGCCGGTATCCCTTACGAGGGCAACTACTCCGGTTGGCTGGAAGCCAAGTCCGACCGTCTGGCCGCCGAATCCAAGCAACAGTCGGCCCATGAAAAGGCCATGAAGGACGAGCTGGAATGGGTGCGTAAAGGCGCCAAGGCGCGTCAGTCGAAATCCAAGGCCCGTCTGGCGCGTTTCGAAGAGATGCAGTCCCAGGAATTCCAGAAGCGTTCCGAGACCAACGAAATCTACATCCCGGCCGGTCCGCGCCTGGGTGACAAGGTCATCGAGTTCAAGAACGTCTGCAAGGGCTACGGCGACCGCGTGTTGATCGACAACCTGTCGTTCTCCATGCCAAAAGGCGCCATCGTTGGCGTGATCGGCGGTAACGGTGCGGGTAAATCCACACTGTTCCGCATGCTGATGGGCAAGGAACAACCGGACTCGGGCACCATCGAAGTCGGCGAAACCGTGCAGCTGGCTTGCGTTGACCAGAGCCGCGACGACCTCGACGGCAGCAAGACGGTGTTCCAGCAGATTTCCGACGGTTCCGACCAGATCCGTATCGGCAACTACGAAATCCCGTCGCGCACCTACGTGGGTCGCTTCAACTTCAAGGGCGGCGACCAGCAGAAGTTCGTCAAGGACCTGTCCGGTGGTGAGCGCGGTCGCTTGCACCTGGCCCTGACCCTGAAAGAAGGCGGCAACGTATTGCTGCTCGACGAACCGTCAAACGATCTCGACGTTGAAACCCTGCGTTCCCTGGAAGAAGCCCTGCTGGACTTCCCGGGCGCCGCCATTGTGATCTCTCACGATCGGTGGTTCCTTGACCGCGTGGCCACTCACATCCTGGCGTACGAAGACGACTCCCAGGCGGTGTTCTTCGAAGGCAACTACACCGAATACGAAGCCGATCGCAAGAAACGCCTCGGCGAAGCTGCTGCCCAGCCGCATCGTGTACGGCACAAGAAACTGGCCTGATCCGGGTTGGTGGTTTGAACAAGCGGAGCCTTCGGGTTCCGCTTTTTTTTGCGTGTTTTCAGGTGGACCGCGTCGTCTGCATCGCAGGCAAGCCAGCTCCCACAGTTGACCGCATTGTCATGGATGCACTGGATCAAATGTAGGAGCTGGCTTGCCTGCGATAGCGGATTAGCTGTTGGTGCAAGGCCTGGATTGAAATCCTCATTAAGGTGCAAAAAACGCCTGTATTTATATCTAATGCACCATTTAAATTCACAAAAGCGACATTTTGCCCTGTCGCGGTGCGACATGAATTGATAAAGTCCGGGACAAATCTCCTTTAACGACAATAAATTTGCCGAGACTTTTCATGATCGAATCCGTTGAATCCTTCCTTGCCCGCCTCAAGAAACGCGACCCCGACCAGCCGGAATTCCACCAGGCCGTGGAAGAAGTCCTGCGCAGTTTGTGGCCGTTTCTTGAAGCCAATCCCCACTACCTGAACTCGGGCATCCTGGAGCGCATCTGCGAGCCGGAGCGTGCGATTGTGTTCCGGGTGTCGTGGGAAGATGACCAGGGCAAAGTACGGGTCAACCGCGGGTTCAGGATCCAGATGAACAGCGCCATCGGCCCTTATAAAGGTGGCCTGCGCTTCCACCCGTCGGTGAACCTGGGCGTGCTGAAATTTCTCGCCTTCGAACAAACCTTCAAGAACTCCCTGACCTCGCTGCCCATGGGCGGCGGCAAGGGCGGCTCGGACTTCGATCCCAAGGGCAAGAGCGACGCCGAGGTGATGCGTTTCTGCCAGGCGTTCATGAGCGAGCTGTATCGCCATATCGGCTCGGACGTGGACGTGCCCGCCGGTGATATTGGCGTGGGCGCCCGGGAGATCGGCTTCCTGTTCGGCCAGTACAAGCGCCTGAGCAACCAGTTCACCTCGGTGCTGACCGGCAAGGGCATGAGCTACGGCGGCAGCCTGATTCGCCCGGAAGCCACCGGTTTTGGCTGCGTGTACTTCGCTGAAGAAATGCTCAAGCGCAACGGCGCGCGGGTCGAAGGCAAGCGCGTGGCCATCTCCGGCTCCGGCAACGTCGCCCAGTACGCGGCGCGCAAGGTCATGGACCTGGGCGGCAAGGTGATTTCCTTGTCCGACTCCGAAGGCACTCTGTACTGCGAAAGCGGTTTGACCGAAGAACAATGGTCGGCACTGCTTGAACTGAAAAACGTACAGCGCGGGCGCATCAGCGAGCTGGCATCGCGTTTCGGCCTGGAATTCCGCGCCGGCAAAGCACCATGGGAACTGGCCTGCGACATCGCGTTGCCCTGCGCCACCCAGAATGAACTGGACGCCGAAGCGGCGCGCACCCTGTTGCGCAATGGCTGCGTCTGCGTGGCCGAAGGCGCCAACATGCCGACCACCCTGGAGGCGGTGGATATCTTTATCGAGGCCGGCATCCTGTTCGCGCCAGGCAAGGCGTCCAATGCCGGCGGGGTGGCGGTGAGCGGGCTGGAGATGTCGCAGAACGCCATGCGCCTGCTGTGGACCGCCGGTGAAGTGGACAGCAAGCTGCACAACATCATGCAGTCGATTCACCATGCGTGCGTGCACTACGGCGAAGAGAACGGCCGGGTCAACTACGTGAAGGGCGCCAACATTGCAGGCTTCGTGAAGGTTGCGGATGCAATGCTGGCCCAGGGCATCGTTTAACCCTCGGGTTCGATGCGCAGGATTTCGATCAACTGATCACCGACGGGGCGCTTCCACAGCACCTCGTCGCCCACCTGTGCACCCAGCAGAGCGCGGCCCAGTGGCGAACCCCAGTTGATCAGGCCCACCGTGGCGTCGGCCTGGTCTTCGCCCACTAACTGAATGCGCTGCTCTTCGTCCTGTTCGTTGGCAAAGGTCACCCAACTGCCGATTTGCACCTTGTCGGTGGAGGTTGCCGGCGCCACCACCTGTGCGCTTTGCAGGCGCTGGTTGAAGTAACGCAAATCCCGCTCAAGGTCGGCCTGGCGCTGTTTATCGGCCTGCTCGCCCTTGGCGGATTCTTCGCTGTGCTCATGCTGCAACTGCGCGACCCTGGCCTGCAATTGTGCAAGTCCGCGGGCAGTGAGGTGATTGGGTTGCGCGCTGACCTGGCGTTCCACCGGTTGGCTGGCCTGGGCAGCGGCGCTGTCTTCGTTGACGAAAGCTCGACTCATGACGTTCTCCTGCTATGGAGTTTGGGCCATGGTCGCAGGGGTTAAGTTTCGCTGGATGTCTGGAAGCGACCTATTGCGAGCGAAAGGCCCTGGCAGCGTCGCGGTCTTTTTCCTGTTGCCAGGCGCGTTCGCGGTCGTCCCAGTGGCGATTCTTGTAGTCGTTCAGGTCTTCGTTCTCGCGCATGGCCTTGCATTGGCGAAAGCCATCATCCCAGCCTTCGGCGTAGGTGCGGTCTTTCAGGTAGCGCGGGACGTTCTTGCGAAATTCCCCGGTGATCACCCCGGCAGCCTGGCGGCCGCTGCTGCAACCGTCGTCATAGCCATCGGCGAAGGCGGGTGGATAACCCTTGGCCAGCAAATCCTCATGGGTTGATTGGCAACCCGACAGCAGGGCCAACAGGCCCAGCACTCCAGCGTACCGCCACATCGCTTGCTCCCTGGCCGTTGAACGGCTGATGGGGGAAGTGTAGGAGTGGATTCGTTCGGGGTATGTGAAACGGATGTGAGAAAACCGTGTGACGCTGCGGCTTCGGGCGATCACGCGCCCCCTGTGGCGAGGGAGCTTGCTCCCGCTGGGGCGCGAAGCGGCCCCTGTTCAGGGTATTGAGATATTCCAGAGAGGGTGAGGTGTCTGGTTTTGGGGCTGCTGCGCAGCCCCGCGGGAGCAAGCTCCTTATGGACTAATTAGAGATCGTTCCCACGCTCTGCGTGGGAATGCCGCCCTGGACGCTCTGCGTCCGCTTTTAAAGGTCGTGACGCAGAGCGTCACAGGATGCATTCCCACGCGGAGCGTGGGAACGATCTACGGCTCAGGGATTAATAGTGATACCACTTTACTTCCAGCATCACTTCGTTCACCGGTGTCGCGAGGTGGCTGTATTCCCGCTGCGCACTCAGTCTCAGCCCCAGGTTGCGCGACAATTCCCACTGTTGATTCAGGCTGATACTGCGCCGCACCTCGCCATTGGTGAAGAAGTCACCCTTGGCTTCCAGGCTCAGGTTGCCCAGCGGGTTGCGCCACAACACACCTGTATTGAACCCGGCAGCCGGGGAGATGGCTTCACCGAAGTCGCTGTTGTGCTCCACGCGCACGGTGCCGAGGGCGAAGCCAAGCATGTCGTCGCGCAGTTGCCAGGTGCCGCCCGCGCCACCGTTGACGTGGCTGACGAGTGTCTCGTCGTCATGCTTGCCCGGTACGCGCTCCAGGCCGCCGGTGACTTGCCACGACCACGGCTGCAGCAGCTCGTTGCGTGGGGTCAGTGAGCGGATGGTTGCCAGATCCAGTTGCTGCAATTGCCAGTGGTTGCCTTCGTACTGGCGCAGTTTCATTTGCAGGATTTCAATCTGCGCGCCCAAGGGGAAGCCTTCGGCGTTGTCGTTCAGGTCGTGGTAGGCCATGCGCAGGCCGTATTCGCCGAAAGCCTTGTCGCCCCGGGTGCCGATGCCGGCTTGCCAGGTGCGGGATTCGTGGCCGTCTTCGGGCAGGCCGGGGCGTTCGATCTTCAGGTCCGGCGCCGGGTTCTGGTTGATCGCCCGCAGCAGTTCGAAGCTGCGCTGGGAGCGTTCGGTGTCGCGCTCCAGGCCGTTGGCGCGGTAGCGGCCAAGGCGGTAGGCGGCGTCGATGATCAGGGCCTGGCGGTCTTTGGCGATGGCCTTGAACGCCGGGTCCTGCAGTTGTTTCTGGTCGTCGCTGATCTTCAGCACCCATTGCTGCTCGTCGCTGTCCAGCGGCTTGGCGCGTTCCAGCAGCTCCCGTTCACGGGAAGGGCGGTAATCGATTTTCTCCACCAGGCCGGCTTTTTTCACGGCTTTTACCGTGTCGGTAGGGATCGCGGTCAGCGGGAATTGTTCGGTTAACCGCAGGCTTGGGCGGGCCACTTGCAGCAGTTCCAGCAGGCGATAGGAGCAGTTTTCGTCGAAGAAGAAATAGTCGAATTGGATCTGCTTGAGTTCCCACACGTGCTCGACCATGCGCTCGGTCTCGACCTGGGTCAGGTTCAGGCGGTATTCCCACAGGTCGCGGTTCTCCAGGCTACGGTATTCCGAGAGTTTTTCCTGGTAGGGCACCAGCGCGAACAGGCCCGGGTAGCCGCCCATCAGGCCCTTCCAGGCGTAGAGGATGCTGTTGTCCGAGCCTTCGATATAGGCGCCAAAGTTGATCGCGTAGCTGAGCAGGGCGGTGTTGTTGCTCTGCACGTCAGCCTGGTCGATGCGCAGCAGGGTATGGCCGAACATTGATGATGGGCTGTTGAGGTAGGCCGCCGGGAAGATCATCACCGCGCTGTGGGGGGCGACGTCCTTGAACCATTGCTTGAACTCCTTGCAGTCCAGCGCCGGCAAGTCGCTCAGGTGCAACTGGTCCTTGAGCCAGCGTGTACGTGCCGGGTAAACGCATTGGGCGTGCTTTTCGCCGAGGCTGGCCGGGGCATACAGCGCCTCGACAGTGGCCTTCAGCTCCTGGTCCGGATGGTGGGCGCCATCGGGAGCGAGGAAGAATTTCTTGTCGCTGACATAGCTGCGCCAGCCTTTGAACTTACCGGATTCGTAGTGCCCCAGCGAAAGCCAGAACGGGTCGTTGGCCAGTTGCTGCAAACGTTGATCATCAAGGTGCGGCGCCGCATACAGCGGGGCGCAGGCGAAGAGTGCCAGGTAGGCAAGGCGTTTGAGCATGTGGGCAACTTAAGTCGAGATAAAAAGACCCAAAGGGGAGGCAGGTCCAAAAATAATAAAAACCCGTGCCTCGAAAGGCACGGGCGGGTCGAGCTTAAGCCTGGGTAGCGTATTTCGCCAGACGGGTGTCGCTTTTCAGTACAGCCAGGGTGTTGTTGTGCACGTCATCAGCGGTTACGTCAGCCTTGCTGAAGATTTGCTGGAAGTGCTCGTGAGTCACAGCGGCAAAGTGCTCGCGGTCTTCAGGAGCAACGCCCAGTACTACAGCGTAGGTAGTCAGCGCTTCGCCGTTACCCTTGGCCATGTCTTCGGACAGCTCGTTCATCATGCCATTCATGGCAATCCACGATTTGCCACCGTAGGTCAGTGCGCTGTTGGTGCTGCAGCCGTTGGTGCCCGAGGTCATGCCGAACGTGGCGTTACCCGAGGTACCGTTGGTGGTGGAGGCCAGGAAGTGAGCCGGAGTGCCGCGTTGGCCTTCGAACAACATGTTGCCCCAACCGCAGTTCGGGCCACCTGGCGCTTCTGCCATTGCATTGAGGGAGACGACGGTGAAGAGAGTACCGAGAAGGATCCGTTTCATAGCTTTGTTCTCTTTGTGTGCAAACCAATGGACAAGGGTTCAGGTGCCTGACAGCACCCTAGGGGTCGGTTATTAGTCCAACCCGCAGCAGGTTGGAGTTTAGGCATGATCCAAGGGTTCCGTGACTTTTTATGAAACAAGCCGGAAACACTCGGTTTTTTTACAGCCCCGAACACGGGGCTATGCTTTCCCCAAGCCGTCCTTGCCAGCCGGCCCAACCCGGCGCCAGAATGCCGTCATCTGCCCCGCCTGATGTAAGGAAGCCCGATGCCTGATCCTGTTGCTGCCAGCTTGCGTCTAGCGCCCGAAGCGCTGACCCGTCCTTTTTCCGCTGAACAGTTCAGCTTCTCGACCACCAATGATTTGGAGCCCTTTCGCGGTGTGCTTGGCCAGGAACGTGCGGTCGAAGCCTTGCAGTTTGGTGTGGCCATGCCACGCCCCGGTTACAACGTATTTGTGATGGGCGAGCCCGGTACCGGGCGCTTTTCGTTCGTCAAACGCTACCTCAAGGCCGAAGGCAAGCGCCTGCAGACCCCGGCCGACTGGGTCTACGTCAATAATTTCGATGAGCCTCGCGAACCCCGCGCGCTGGAACTGCCTGCGGGCGGTGCTGCCGCGTTCATCTCCGATATCAACGGCCTGATCGACAACCTGGTCGCGACCTTCCCGGCGGTGTTTGAACACCCGACGTATCAACAGCGCAAAAGCGCCATCGACCGTGCCTTCAACCAGCGTTACGACCGTGCCCTGGACGTCATCGAGCGCCTTGCCCTGGAAAAAGACGTGGCGCTGTACCGTGACAGCACCAACATAGCGTTTACCCCGATGCTCGACGGCAAGGCCCTGGACGAGGCCGAGTTCTCGCAGTTGCCCGAAGCCGACCGCGAGCGTTTCCACACCGATATTTCCGAACTGGAAGAACGCCTCAACGAAGAACTCGCCAGCCTGCCCCAGTGGAAGCGCGAGTCCAATAACCAGATGCGCCAGTTCAACGAAGAAACCATCACGCTGGCCTTGCAGCCACTGCTGGCGCCGTTGTCCGAAAAATATGCGGAGAACGCGGCCGTCTGCGGCTACTTGCAGGCGATGCAGGTCTACCTGCTGAAAACCGTGGTCGAGCAACTGGTGGACGATGCGAAAACCGACGCCCAGGCCCGCAAGTTGCTGGAAGAACAGTACTGCCCGAGCCTGGTGGTGGGGCATCCGATCAACGGTGGCGCGCCGGTGGTCTTCGAGCCGCATCCGACCTACGACAACCTGTTCGGTCGTATTGAATACAGCACCGACCAGGGCGCGCTCTACACCACCTATCGCCAATTGCGCCCGGGTGCGCTGCATCGTGCCAACGGTGGTTTCCTGATCCTTGAAGCCGAGAAGATGCTCAGCGAGCCGTTTGTATGGGACGCCCTCAAGCGTGCCTTGCAATCGCGCAAGCTGAAGATGGAATCACCGCTGGGCGAACTGGGCCGCCTGGCCACGGTGACCCTCAACCCGCAAGTGATCCCGTTGCAGCTCAAGGTGGTCATCATCGGCTCCCGCCAGTTGTACTACGCGTTGCAGGACGCGGATCCGGACTTCCAGGAGATGTTCCGGGTACTGGTGGATTTTGACGAAGACATCCCGATGGTGGATGAAAGCCTGGAGCAGTTCGCCCAGTTGCTGAAAACCCGCACCTCGGAAGAAGGCATGGCGCCGTTGACCTCCGATGCGGTGGCGCGGCTGGCGACCTACAGCGCGCGGTTGGCGGAGAACCAGGGCCGCTTGTCGGCGCGTATCGGTGATTTGTTCCAGCTGGTCAGCGAAGCGGACTTCATTCGTCACCTGGCCGGTGATGAGCGCACCGACTCCGGGCACATCGAGCGCGCACTCAAGGCCAAGGCCACGCGCACCGGGCGGGTGTCGGCGCGGATTCTCGACGACATGCTCGCCGGGGTGATCCTGATCGACACCGCCGGCGCGGCGGTGGGCAAGTGCAACGGGCTGACGGTGCTGGAGGTGGGTGACTCCGCGTTCGGTGTGCCGGCGCGGATTTCTGCCACGGTGTACCCGGGCGGCAGCGGCATCGTCGATATCGAGCGTGAAGTTAACCTCGGCCAGCCGATTCACTCCAAGGGCGTGATGATCCTCACCGGTTACCTGGGCAGCCGTTATGCCCAGGAATTCCCGTTGGCGATCTCGGCGAGTATCGCCCTTGAGCAGTCCTACGGCTATGTCGACGGCGACAGCGCGTCCCTGGGCGAAGCCTGCACCTTGATCTCGGCCCTGTCGAAGACGCCGCTCAAGCAGTGCTTTGCCATCACCGGCTCGATCAACCAGTTTGGTGAGGTGCAGGCGGTCGGCGGGGTCAACGAGAAGATCGAAGGTTTCTTCCGTCTTTGCGAGGCCCGCGGGCTGACCGGCGAGCAGGGGGCGATCATTCCCCAGGCCAACGTCGCGACACTGATGCTCGATGAGAAGGTGTTGCAGGCCGTGCGGCAGGGGCAATTCCACGTCTATGCCGTGCGTCAGGCCGACGAGGCCTTGAGCCTGCTGGTGGGTGAGCCTGCGGGTTCGCCCGACGAAGAGGGGCAATTCCCCGAAGGCAGCGTCAATGCGCGGGTGGTGGAGCGTCTGAGGGCGATCGCCGAGATGATCAGTGAAGATGACCTGAAGGAAGCCGAGAAGGAGTTGGCGCAGGAAGCACTGGCTGAGACCAAGCCGGTGTAATCAATGCCGAAGGGGCCTGGTTCCAGGTCCCTTCGGCATATTTTTGACGCCGTCGTGACGGCAGTCATCCGTTGGTCCCCCAGCCTTGGTTTGTACCGGGTTTCTTCTATTCTCAGCTCAAGGGATAGCCACAGGAGTCGCTGGATAGAAACAGTCTTGCGCTGCGAGGCTGAATACCGGATCTACCGAGGGTCGCCGCCATGTCGCGCAACCTCTGCCTCACCCGCCAGTGCCTGGGCCTGGTCACCCGTATCGAATGTTCCATTCGCCCTCTCGCGGGGGATACCGGGATGTGGACCTTGTTGTTTGCCGCCGGAATGACCGGCGAACAACCCTCCACCATCAAGTCCCAAGGCCCGTTCCACGGACCTTTCGTGGCACAAACCATCCTCGATTCGATTGTTGAAAGCCTGACCCTGCACGGGTACGAGCTGGCTGACGACCCGCAGATCTGGTGCCTGCACCTGCAGGCGCACTTGCGACAACTCAACGGTGGGCGGCAGACGGTGCTAAGCGATATCCGCTGACCGCACTCCCCCCGTAGCAGCTGGCGCTCGACAGC
>NZ_JACAOM010000084.1:0-5358 GCF_013386245.1 Pseudomonas sp. 21615526
CGCTCCCACATTTTTGACCGTGTTGGGTCAGTGCTTGCCGGGCATGTCGATACCCAGCTGGTTAATCCGTCGATACAAGGTCGCCCTGGAAATCCCCAACGCCTGCGCCGCCGCCAGCGGCTTCCATCGATGCCGAATCAGTGCGTCCAGCACCAACTGCCGCTCAGGACTCACGCTTTCCGATGTTTTCACCGCAACCGCGTCACCACGAACTTCCACCGGCAAATCCGCCAGTTGAATTGTCCCGCCGTCGCACACCGCACACGCATACGCCAATACATGCCGCAGTTGCCGCACATTCCCCGGCCAGGCATAACCCAGCAGCGACTCCAGCGCCGCTGCCGCGATCCCGACCGCAACACCGCTGTGCCGCGCCTCCTGCTCCAGAAGTCGATTGATCAATGCCAGTTTGTCCATGCGCTCGCGCAATGGCGGCACACAGAACCGCGCACAGCCCAACCGGAAATACAAATCCTCGCGAAAGCTTCCAGCACTCACCAGCGCCGCCAAGTCCCGATGGCTGGCGCAGATCACCTGGATATCCACCGCCCGGGTTTTTGCCCCGCCCAGCGGCGCCACTTCACCTTCGGCCATTACCCGCAGCAGTCGCGTCTGCAACGCCAGCGGCATGTCGCCGATCTCGTCGAGAAACAACGTGCCGCCATCGGCCTGCAACAGCAGCCCGGTCATGCCCTTGCTGGAGGCACCGGTAAATGCCCCGGCCACGTAGCCGAACAGTTCGCTCTCGATCAGGTTTTCCGGGATCGCCGCGCAGTTCACCGCCACAAAGGGGCCGTCGCGACGGGCACTGCGTTCATGCAACTGGCGGGCAAACACTTCCTTGCCGGCGCCGGTTTCGCCCTGGACCAGCACCGGCAGGTTGCGGTCCTTGACCCGCACGGCCAGGCGCAGATGTTCTTCTACTCGCGGGTCTACCTGATGACTCGAAGACACCGTCGCACGTGCAGCCTTACGCCGCGGCGCGCTGACCCGTACCTGCAACGCCCCCGGCTCGCCGAGCCAATGCAACTGCTGCGTCGATTGATCGGTCACGGCGCGCAACGCGTCCAGGTCAAACACTTCGCCGATATGCTCCGGCAACTGCCCGAAGCGCAATCTCAGGGCCTGCCGCGCCTTGCTGTTCAAGGCTTGCAGCCGCCCATCCTGGTCCCACGCCAGCAGCATGTCCGGCTGGCTGTCGACGTAACCGGGCGTGCTGTGGGCCTGCAACACCCAATGTTGCCGGGCGCTGTGCATGAAAAACGCGTTCTCGATGGCCCGCGCGCTTTGCGCCACCATCTGCCGCACCAGGTGCTGGCTGCGCCGGTCATCCGGCGATTTCAGGGCGGAGGCGTCCATCACGCCCAGCAGGTTGCCCTGGGGATCAAAGATGGGTGCGGCAGAGCAGGTCAGGCCGATAAACGCCGCACGAAAGTGGTCGCGCTTGTGCACGGTGACCGCGGCCTTGCTGGTCAGCACCGTGGCCACGCCGCAGGTGCCTTCCTCGGCTTCCGACCAGCAGGTGCCGAGGTACAAGCCGGCCTTGCGGCAGTCGTTGCGAATGCCGGCGTCCACGCGGTGGTCGATGGTCTGGCCCTGGGCGTCGGTGAGCATCACGCAGTAATCGGCGTGGCGCACCCGGTTGTGAATCTGCCCGACTTCCTCACTGGCGATGCGCATGAACAGCTCGGCGCGTTCGCGGCATTCCTTGAGCAGGGTGCTGGTGAGGATGCGCGGCCCTTGCAGGGAACCGGGGTCGAGGTGGTGCTGCTCCATGGAGCGGCGCCAGGAATCAAAAATCAGCGACGGCACCGGCGCCTGGGGCAGGCGGTCGGCGTTGCGTACCACGCGGCTGACACAGTCGACATGGTCCTTGGAGTTCACGGCGAGCATGGAAGCCTCCGGTTCTCGATCCTTGTTGTTATGCCCGCCATTAAGCGCCCATGGGCCGGGAGGAACAAGGCCGGCCTGACCAACTGCCCGAGGTGAGACGCAGCGTCTCATTGCGCCGCAGACGCTGCGGGCAGGTTGCAACGGCGCGTCTCATTGAACGGCCCACAGTGGCACGTCCACGCTTCCAGGCAACTGCTCTGGGTCAAGGCTTTCCCGGGTTTTCCAACGGGTTGGCACAGGCCGTGCTGAGTGCCTTGCAGCTGGCCTGATCCAGCCTTTTGTGTGTCGAGACAACCTGGAGAACAACAAGATGTCCACTCACCTGTCCACCGATCAATTGCTCCATGCCTACACCGTGATGCGCACCATCCGTGATTTCGAAGAACGCCTGCACGTGGAATTCGCCACCGGCGAGATTCCCGGTTTCGTGCATTTGTATGCCGGCCAGGAGGCCAGCGCCGCCGGGGTCATGGCCCACCTCAACGATGAAGATTGCATCGCCTCCAACCACCGTGGCCACGGCCATTGCATCGCCAAGGGCGTGGATGTGTTCGGCATGATGGCCGAGATCTACGGCAAGAAGACCGGCGTCTGCGGCGGCAAGGGCGGCTCCATGCACATCGCCGACCAGGAGAAGGGCATGCTCGGCGCCAACGGCATTGTGGGTGCCGGGGCGCCGCTGGCAGCCGGTGCGGCGCTGGCGGCCAAGCTCAAGGGCAGCGCGGGTGTGGCGGTCGCGTTTTTCGGCGACGGCGGCTCCAACGAGGGCGCGGTGTTCGAAGCGATGAACCTGGCCTCGATCATGAACCTGCCGTGCCTGTTCGTGGCCGAGAACAACGGTTATGCCGAAGCCACCGGGTCCGGCTGGTCGGTGGCCTGCAAGGACATTGCCGAGCGCGCCGTGGGTTTTGGCATGCCGGGGGTGATTGTCGACGGCAACGACTTTTTTGCCGTGCACGCCGCCCTCGGCGTTGCGGTAGAGCGTGCCCGCAGCGGTAAAGGGCCGACGCTGGTGGAGGTCAAACTGAGCCGTTTCTACGGCCACTTCGAAGGCGATGCGCAAACCTATCGCGGCCCGGACGAAGTGAAAAACCTGCGGGAAACCGGCGACTGCCTGAGCCTGTTTCGCCAGCGCTGCACCGCCGAAGGCTGGCTCGACGCGGCTCAGTTCGAACGCATCGACACCGAAGTCGCGCAGCTGATCGAAGACGCCGTGCGCCTGGCCAAGTCCGATCCCAAACCCCAGGCCGCCGACCTGCTGAGCGATGTCTACGTCGCCTACCGCTAACCGCCACCCACTACAAAAACAATCCGTGGAGAAGTCATCATGGCTAGAAAAATCAGCTATCAGCAGGCAATCAACGAAGCCCTGGCCCAAGAGATGCGCCGCGACCAGAGCGTGTTCATCATCGGCCAGGACGTGTCCGGCGGCACCGGTTCGCCCGGTGAACAGGACGCCTGGGGTGGCGTGCTCGGCGTCACCAAGGGGCTGTATCCGGAGTTCCCCGACCGCGTGCTCGACGCGCCACTTTCCGAGGTCGGCTATGTGGGCATGGCCGTCGGCGCGGCCACCCGTGGCATGCGCCCGGTGTGCGAGTTGATGTTCGTCGACTTTATCGGCTGCTGCCTCGACCAGTTGCTCAACCAGGCGGCGAAGTTTCGCTATATGTTCGGTGGCAAGACCACCACGCCGCTGGTGGTGCGCGCCATGTACGGCGCCGGCCTGCGTGCGGCGGCCCAGCATTCGCAGATGCTCACCTCGATGTGGACGCATATTCCCGGGCTCAAGGTGGTGTGCCCGGCCACGCCCTATGACGCCAAGGGCATGCTGATCCAGGCGATCCGCGACAACGACCCGGTGATTTTCCTCGAACACAAAATGCTCTACAGCCTCCAGGGCGAAGTGCCGGAAGAGCTGTACACCGTGCCGTTCGGCGAAGCCAACTACGTGCGTGAAGGCAACGATGTAACCCTGGTGACCTACGGGCGCATGGTGCACATCGCCCTGGAAGCCGCAGCCAATCTGGCGCGCCAGGGTATCGACTGCGAAGTGTTGGACCTGCGCACCACCAGCCCGCTGGACGAAGACAGCATCCTTGAAAGCGTGGAGAAAACCGGGCGCCTGGTGGTGATCGACGAGTCCAACCCACGTTGCTCGATTGCCACGGACATCAGTGCATTGGTGGCGCAACGGGCGTTCGGCTTCCTGCGCGCGCCGATCGAAATGGTCACCGCGCCTCACACGCCGGTGCCGTTCTCCGATGCCCTGGAGGACCTGTACATCCCCAACGCGGCGAAGATCGAAGCTGCGGTGCTGAAGATTGCCGACAAGAGGAATGCCGCATGATCCATACACTGACCATGCCCAAGTGGGGGCTGTCGATGACCGAAGGCCGGGTTGATGTCTGGCTCAAGCAGCCGGGCGACCGGGTGGAGAAGGGTGAAGAGGTGCTGGATGTCGAGACCGACAAGATTTCCAGCAGTGTCGAGGCACCCTTCAGCGGGGTGCTGCGGCGGGTGTTGGCCCAGAGCGATGAGACCTTGCCCGTGGGGGCATTGCTGGCAATCGTGGTGGAAGGCGAGGCCAGCGAGGCCGAGATTGATGGGGTGATCGAGGCGTTCCTGGCGGGGTTCGTTTCCAGTGCCGCCGAGGCTGAAGCCAGCGGGCCATCGGCACAGAAGGTCGAGGTGGGCGGGCGCCTGCTGCGCTATCTGGACCTCGGGGAGGGCGGCACACCGCTGGTGCTGGTGCACGGTTTTGGTGGCGACCTGAATAACTGGCTGTTCAATCACCCGGTGCTCGCGGCTGAGCGGCGGGTGATCGCCCTGGATTTGCCGGGGCATGGCGAGTCGGGCAAGTACCTGCAAACGGGCGAGCTTGAGGAGCTGAGCCAGGCGGTATTGGCACTGCTGGATTATCTGAAGGTTGACCGGGTACACCTCGCCGGGCATTCCATGGGCGGGCTGGTTTCCCTGAACCTCGCGCGGGTGGCACCGCAGCGTGTGGCGTCGTTGACCCTGATCGCCAGCGCTGGATTGGGTACGCAGATCAACAGTGACTACCTGCAAGGTTTTATCGACGCGAGCAATCGCAATGCACTCAAGCCGCAACTGGTGCAACTGTTCAGCGATCCGGCGCTGGTGACTCGGCAGATGCTGGAAGACATGCTCAAGTTCAAGCGCCTGGAGGGTGTGGAGCAGGCGTTGCGGCAGATCACCGGAGCGTTGTTCAGCGGTGGTCGGCAATTGGTGGATTTGCGCAGTGTGGTGGGGCAGCAGCCGAGCCTGGTGATCTGGGGCAGTGAGGACGCAATTATTCCGGCGAGCCATGCCCAGGGGTTGGAGGCTCAGGTGGAGATACTGCCGGGGCAGGGGCATATGGTGCAGTTGGAGGCAGCGGAGCGGGTGAATCAGTTGATGCTGGCGTTTCTTAGGACCTGATCGTTCCCACGCTCCGCGTGGGAA
>NZ_JACAOM010000084.1:5398-77763 GCF_013386245.1 Pseudomonas sp. 21615526
CCGCTCCCACACAAGCCCGCTCCTACATTTACCTCTGGCGCTTCAGGGTCTCGCTGGGCAACTCCTGAAACAACGCCCGATAACTGTTGGAAAACCGCCCCAAATGCCAGAACGACCAATTCATCGCCACCTCCGCCACGGTGGTGTCCACTGACGGCGGGTTCAACAACTCCCGCCGTGCACTGTTCAACCGGCGCAACCGCAACCACTGCGCCGGGCTCATCCCGGTATACGTCTTGAACCCGTGCTGCAACTGGCGCAACGGCACCCCGGCAATGCGCGCCAGCTGCAGCAGGTTGACGGTTTCATCCGGCACATCCGCCGCCCATTCGCCAATGCGCGCCATGATGATTCGCTCCTCGGTGCGTCGCTGCAATGAGCCTTTGTCGAGGCACACGCAGGCGTTGTCGAGGATGAACAGGCAGTCGTCCAGTAACTGCTGAGTCAGCGCATCACGACTCGGCAGGTCCAGCGTCGCCGACAGCCGTGTCAGCGTGCCGCTGAGCCAGCGGCTGAACAACGGGTTTTGCAGGGAGTTGAGCGGGGCCATGAACAACCCCTCCAGCTTCGCCACATCCAGACCATGGCGCTGGACAAACTGCGGCCCGAACACCACTGCCACTTCGCGGTAGTTTTCCGGGGTGATCCAGGTGTTGCGGCTTTCGCCATTGAGCACGTACAGCGCGTTGTCGCTGCCATCGAAACAGAACGCCAGGGAACCCGGCGGCGCGTTGAAGTTCTGCTCCACCCGGGTGTTCATCCGCTCTTCGTACACCTCGACACCTTGCAGGTCGAGGTAGCGGATCTGCCCGGCGAAATGCCCTGGGGACATCTGCTGGTACTGCTGCACCCAACCGGGTGTCGCACTGCATTGAGCGGCCACATCACCGGTGGTGAAGGCCTGTACGCGCAAAGCTGTTGCCTGTGTCATGGGTAACCTGGGCGCACTCTATTGGTGCGTTGTGGTTGGCGCAAAGTGGATAGATGCCGTTGGACGGCTGGCCCAAGATAGACCTCAATGCGCCGCGAGGGAAGCCCGCGGCGCAGCATCCAACCCATGACGAGGTCCTTATGAACGCCCCCTTCGATCAGCTGTCCGCCTGGCTGAAAGAACACAAGATTACCGAAGTCGAATGCGTGATCAGTGATTTGACTGGCATCGCACGCGGCAAGATTTCGCCCACCAACAAGTTCCTGCATGAGCGAGGCATGCGCCTGCCGGAAAGTGTGTTGCTGCAAACGGTAACCGGGGACTTTGTCGACGACGACATCTACTACGACCTGCTGGACCCCGCCGACATCGACATGATCTGCCGCCCGGTGTCCAACGCCACCTACGTGGTGCCATGGGCCATCGAGCCGACGGCCATCGTGATCCACGACACCTTCGACAAGCAGGGCAACCCCATCGAACTGTCGCCGCGCAACGTGCTGAAAAAGGTCCTGCAACTCTATACCGACCAGGGCTGGCAGCCGATTGTCGCGCCGGAGATGGAGTTCTACCTGACCCAGCGCTGCGAAGACCCGGACCTGCCGCTGAAGACCCCGCTGGGCCGTTCCGGTCGCGCCGAAAGTGGCCGCCAGTCGTTCTCCATCGACGCTGCCAACGAGTTCGACCCGCTGTTCGAAGACGTCTACGACTGGTGCGAAGCCCAGGGCCTGGACCTCGACACGCTGATCCATGAAGACGGCCCGGCGCAGATGGAAATCAACTTCCGCCACGGCGACGCCCTGGACCTGGCCGACCAGATCACCGTGTTCAAACGCACCCTGCGCGAGGCTGCACTCAAGCACAACGTGGCGGCCACCTTCATGGCCAAACCGGTGGCCGACGAGCCCGGCAGCGCCATGCACCTGCACCAGAGCGTGGTGGAGATCGCCACCGGCAAGCAGGTGTTTGTCGATGAGCACGGCAACAAGAGCCAACTGTTCCTCAACCACATCGGCGGCCTGCAGAAGTACATCCCCAAGCTGCTGCCGATGTTTGCGCCTAACGTCAACTCGTTCCGCCGCTTCCTGCCGGACACCTCGGCACCGGTCAACGTCGAGTGGGGCGAAGAAAACCGCACCGTTGGCCTGCGTGTACCGAGTTCCAGCCCCGACGCCATGCGCGTGGAAAACCGTCTGCCGGGCGCCGACGCCAACCCGTACCTGGCCATCGCCGCCAGCCTGCTGTGCGGCTACCTCGGCATGATCGAAAAGGTCGAGCCCAGCGCCCCGGTGGAAGGCCGCGCCTACGAGCGCCGCAACCTGAGGCTGCCGATCACCATCGAAGACGCCCTGGCGCGCATGGAAGAGTGCGACACCGTCAAGCAGTACCTGGGAGACAAGTTTGTGCGCGGCTACGTCGCGGTCAAGCGTGCCGAACACGAGAATTTCAAGCGGGTGATCAGCTCCTGGGAACGTGAGTTCCTGCTGCTGAGCGTCTGACGACTCGTCCGTAGCTTAGCGAGGCTGCGTCGGGCCCACCGCAATTGTGTCTGATACAACGCTGCGCAGCCTCGCCAAGGCTCGACAGCTGCTACGGGATACTCGGGCTGATTGCCGGAGTATCCCGCAACTCATCAAACCCTGAACTGATCCATCAGGCCCTGCTGCTGATTCGCCAGGCTGTTCAACGCCTGGCTGACCCGCGCCGATTCATTCGCCTGTTCGGACAACGACTCCGTCACATCCCGAATCGTCGCCACGTTGTTGTTGATCTCCTCGGCCACCGCACTTTGCTCTTCGGCGGCGCTGGCGATCTGCAGGTTCATGTCGCTGATTACCGTTACCGCATCGCCGATCTGGCGCAAGGCGGTCACGGCCTGGCCCACTTGTTCGACGCTGCCCTGGGCCTGGCGATGGCTGTTGCTCATGGAACCGACCACTTCCTGGGTACCGCTTTGCAGTTGCTCGATCACCAGGCGGGTTTCCTCCACCGACTCCTGGGTACGTCGCGCCAGGTTGCGCACTTCATCGGCGACCACCGCAAAACCACGACCGGCTTCACCCGCGCGGGCGGCCTCGATAGCGGCGTTCAGTGCCAGCAGATTGGTCTGCTCGGCGATTGCACGAATCACTTCCAGTACCGAGCCGATCTTCTCGCTGTTGGCCGCCAGTCCTTCAACCTGGGTCATCGCGGTGCTCATATCCGCCGCCAGGTGGCCGATGCTGGTGGTGGTGCGGTCGATCACGGTCAAACCTTCACGCGTCGCCTGATCTGCATCGCGGGCCGCCTGGGCGGCTTGCGCTGCACTGCGGGCGACGTCCTGGGCGGTGGCGCTCATCTCGTGGGAGGCGGTGGCCACCTGGTCGACCTGACGGTATTGCTGCTCCATGCCGGCACTGGTTTCAGTGGCGATGGCGGCCGACTGGTCGGCGGTGCCACGGGCGTCCTGCACTGAGCGTTTGACCTGGGCAATGATCGGCTGCAGCTTGTCGAGGAAGCGGTTGAACCAGCCGGCCAATTCGCCGAGTTCGTCGTGTTTGTCGTAGGCCAGGCGGCGGGTCAGGTCACCTTCGCCACTGGCAATGTCTTCCAGCATGCGTGCCACGCCGAGGATCGGCCGGGTCACGCTGCGGGCCATCAGCCACACCAGCAACAGGCCGACGATTGCTGCCAGCAGGCCCAGGCTCAGTTCCAGCAGGGTGCCCTTGGCGTTATCGGCGTCCAGTTTGGACTTCAGGGCTTCAGCCGGAGCCACCAGGACTTTTTCCGGAACATCCAGCAACACGCCCCACGGCTTGCCATCGGGGATCGGCTGGAACGGCGCGAGCACCTTGAGTTGGTGGTCGGTGCGCACGCTGCGGGTCTGGGTGCTGGTGGAAAGCGAACTGATCAATTGCGCGCCGTTGGCGGTGTCGACGGCATCCAGGCGCTGGCTGAGTTTGCCGGCGTCCGGACTGTAGCCGGCCAGCAGGCCCACCGGGCTGATGATGCTGACGCTGGTCTGGCCGTCGTAGAGTTTCTGGCTGGCGCCCTGGCTGACGGCTTGCAGGCTGTTGAGGTTGATGTCCACCGACAGCGAGGCGATGACTTTGCCGTTGACCATCAGCGGGAAGACGATGCTGGTCATCAGCACCTTTTGCCCATCGATCACATAGAAGTACGGCTCGATCACGCAGGGCTTGAGTGTGGTGCGCGGGCAGGTGAACCAGGCGTTGGCTTTTTCGCCGCTGGGTCCGACGCTGGTGTCGGACATGTCGCTTTCGGGCAGCGACATTGAAGTCAGCTTGCCCGCAGTCGGCTGGGACCAGTACAGCGCAAAGCGGCCCTTGTCGTTGCTGCCCAGCTCTTGCTGGTTGGCGAACAGTTCGTCCTTGCCATCCAGTGCGTTGGCCTCGAATACCAGGGACAGGCCCAGCAGTTCCGGATTGGCCTGCAGCGCGGCCTTGACTTGGCGGGTCAGGTCTTCGCGCAGGTCGAAGGCATCCAGGAAGCGTTTCTCGGCCTGTTCGCGCAGGAACAACACCTGCCGGGAAAAACCGTGGCCGTATTGATAGGCGTCCATGAACTGCTGGCGAATGCCCAAGGCCTGGACCTCACCCTGGGCTTCGATGCGCGCCTGGGCGGCTTCGTCGAGCATTTCCATACTGGAAGCCTTGACCAGGTCGGAGCTCTGCGCCATGCGGTACAGCGAGAGACCTACCAGCAAGGTCACGATGCCCAGCAGGCAAAGACCGGCCAGCAGGGTAATTTTCCATTGAATGGACAGCTGTCTGAGCGACATGGAGCCTTCCTTAACCTTTCGATACGACAGAGACGATCTGCCTGTATCGGCCGCTCGGAAATTTTCTTTATTCAAACGATCAATTTAAAGCTGTTTGTGTGGCGAGGGGGCTTGTCCCCCGTTGGGCTGCTTAGCGGCCCCAAGAAAAGCGGGAGCGCTGCGCACTCCAACGGGGGACAAGCCCCCTCGCCACAGACAAATCCCCTAACCACTGACAAACCTTCTCCCCACTTTTTTGACAAGGCAGGCCGGGTGCTGCAAAGTGCGCGCCCTCTAATAAAACTCCCTTAAAACCTGGTTTGCGGCAGCCGTTCCCGACAGCAGCCCGGGCAGGTGCGTGCTGTTTTCATGTTTTCTGTCTTGAGGTAACGATGATTAATGCAGTAATCGCCGCGGTCGGCACCATGCTGGTGCTCAGCTTGTCCCGCGTGCATGTGGTGATCGCGATCATTGTCGGCGCCCTGGTGGGTGGCCTGACCGGCGGCCTGGGTATCGACGCGACGCTCAAGGCGTTCAACAGCGGCCTGGGTGGCGGTGCGACGGTGGCGTTGTCCTACGCGCTGCTCGGCGCGTTCGCCGTGGCGATTGCCAAATCCGGCCTGGCTCATGCGCTGGCCGATAAAGCCCTGCTGCTGGTGGATCGCCAGGAAGCCACGGGCGGCAGTCACGTCAAATGGCTGCTGATCGGTCTGCTCTGGGTGGTGGCCATCGCCTCGCAGAACATCCTGCCGATCCACATCGCGTTTATCCCGCTGCTGGTACCGCCGCTTTTATACGTGCTGACCAAACTGCAGCTGGACCGCCGTCTCATCGCCTGCGTCATGACCTTCGGCCTGATCACGCCCTACATGTTTCTGCCGGTGGGCTTCGGCAACATCTTCCTGAATCAGATCCTGCTGGCCAACGTGGCCAAGAGCGGTGTCGACATCAGCCAGGTCAATGTCACCCATGCCATGGGCCTCCCAGCGCTGGGCATGGTGGTCGGTTTGCTGGTGGCGGTGTTTGTCAGCTACCGCAAGAAGCGTGTGTACGACCTGGAGAAGATCGAGCGAGTCGAGCAGGTGGCGGTGCACTACAACCCGCTGACCCTGCTGGTGGCCGGCCTGGCGATTGCGGCGGCGTTCATTATCCAGCTGTGGCTGGACTCGATGATCATTGGCGCCCTGGCCGGGTTCCTGATCTTTTCGGTGTCGGGCATCGTGCGCTGGCGCGACACCGATGACCTGTTCACCGAAGGCATGAAGATGATGGCGATGATCGGCTTCATCATGATCGCCTCGTCAGGCTTTGCCGAAGTGCTCAAGGCCACCGGTGAAGTGCAGACACTCGTGCAAGCCTCCGCGGCGTTTATCGGCCATAGCCGCGGTGTGGGCGCGCTGCTGATGCTGCTGGTGGGCTTGCTGGTGACCATGGGCATCGGCTCGTCGTTTTCCACGGTGCCGATCCTGGCGGCGATCTTTGTGCCGCTGTGCGTGCAACTGGGCTTCAGCCCGCTGGCGATCGTGTGCATCGTCGGCACGGCCGGGGCATTGGGTGATGCCGGCTCGCCTGCGTCGGACTCCACCCTGGGCCCGACTTCCGGTTTGAACATCGATGGCCAGCACCACCATATCTGGGACACCGTGGTGCCGACCTTCCTGCACTACAACATTCCGCTGCTGGCGTTTGGCTGGTTTGCCGCGATGACGCTCTGACGGGATTGTCCTACAGATTTATTGTAACTAGCCGTTAACCTCTTGAGTTGTCCCTCAAGAGAGAAGAGCCATGCGTCTGAGTCTAAAGGCCAAAGTACTGTCCCTTGCTGTCCTGCCCGTGTTGTTGTTTGCCGTGATCATCAGCCTGACCACGGTGTGGATCCTTCGGGAGCAGGCCCGCAACGAGGTCGAAGAAACCCGTCAGAACCTGCTCAACCACGCCAAGACCACCTTGCGCGGCTACGTCGAGGTGGCGATGACCACCATCAAGCCGCTGTACGACGCTGCCGCCCAAGGCGATACGGCCGCACGGACGCAAGTGGTCAAGCTGCTGTCCAACACCAGCTATGGCAAGGATGGTTATTTCTTCGGCTACGACTCCGAGACCATTCGCCTGTTCAAGGGCAACAGCCCGGACGGCGTCGGCAAAAGCTTCAAGGACAACCGCGACCCGAACGGCGTCTACGTCAACCGCGACCTGGTGAAAGTCGGCAAGGACGGCACCCACTACCTGCAATACAGCTCGACGCAGCCCGGCCAGACCGAGCTGGTGCCCAAGCTTGGCTACACCGAATACTTGCCCAAGTGGGACATGGTGATCGGTACCTCGGTGAACCTGGACGGCATCGACGCCCAGGTTGCCGAGGTTCAGGCCAAGGTGGAGAAACGCATGGAAGGCGTGGTCCTGAGCATCATCGGCATTGCCGTGGTGGTGCTGTTGGTGATTGCCGCCGTGGGCATGCTGGTGGCCAATACCATCCTGCGGCCGTTGCACCTGATGAAGATCAACCTCGACGACATCGCCGCCGGTGAGGGTGACCTGACCCGCCGCTTGGCCATCACCAGCCAGGACGAGCTTGGCGAACTGGCAGGCTCTTTCAACCGCTTTGTCGACAAGATCCACAGCCTGGTACGCCAGATCACCGAGATGACCTCCCAGCTTACCGGCTTGGTGAGCCAGGTCGCCGAGCAAGCCAACCGCTCGGAAAAGGCCATGGAGCGCCAGCGACACGAGACCGACCAGGTGGCTACCGCCATCAACGAAATGTCCTCCGCGGCCCATGAAGTGGCGCGCAGTGCCCAAGGCGCAGCCGTCGCTGCGCAGCAAACCGACGCCGAAGGCCAGGCCGCGAAAAAAGTCGTGGATGGCAGCATCGCGCAGATTCACGCGCTGGTGAACGACATCCGCAGCAGCGGCGTGTCCCTGGACAGCTTGCAGCAGGATGTGTCGTCGATTGTCAGCGTGCTTGGCGTGATCCGCTCGATTGCCGAACAGACCAACTTGCTCGCCCTCAACGCCGCCATTGAAGCCGCGCGGGCAGGGGAGGCCGGTCGTGGTTTTGCCGTGGTCGCCGACGAAGTACGGGCGTTGGCCAGCCGCACCCAGCAAAGCACCCAGGAGATCCAGGGCATGATCGACCGCCTGCAAAAAGGCACCGAAGCCGCCGTGGAGTCCATGCGCCGTTCCAGTGACGCCGGTGACGGCACGTCCGCCCAGGCCAACGAAGCCGGTGCGTCCCTGGACACCATGGCGCAGTTGATCGGCACCATCAACTCGATGAACGCGCAGATCGCCAGCGCGGCGGAAGAACAAACCGCCGTGGCCGAAGAGATCAACCGCAGCGTGCATCAGATCGCGGTGGCGGTGGACAGCGTGGCCGATGAAACCCAACAGGGCGCCCAGACCTCCCGCAGCCTGGCGGACCTGGGGCAGCGGTTGGGTCAGTTGGTGGGGCAGTTCAGGATTTGATTGCAGGCTTTTGCCCATCGGCAACGTCCTGTTGCCGATGGGCTTGGCTGGATTGATCGATCAGGTCAACAGCGCCAAACGTTCCACCGTCTCCGGAAACTTCGACACCAGCCGAATCAAGGTTGCCGCCTGAGCATTGGGTGTGGCCCGGCCTTGCTCCCAATTTTCCAGGGTCCGGGTGTTGGTGCGCAGGTACATCGCAAACACCGAGCGCGACAGATTGAGTTGTTGACGCACAGCGACTACTTCGTCGGCAGTGAGCGGTGCCAGCTTGCTCAACTGCACCTTGTGGCTGCGCAGCGTTACCTTGCCTTCTCGTTCATCTGCCAGCGCGTCGAAGCCTTCGACCAGTTCGGAAAAGATGTCACGTTTCATAAGATTTTCTCGCTTTGATTTCCCTGTCCAGCAGGTGTTTGAGCGCCGTTTTGTGTTGAGCGCTCAGGTCGTCCTGTTCGTGTTTGCCATAAAGGGTGAACAGCCAGAACTGCGTACCGCCCGACCACCAGTAATAGATGACTCGCAGGCCACCCCGTTTGCCCTTGTTGCGTCGCTCGTCGACAAAGCGCACCTTGCGTAACCCGCCGGTTCCCTCTATCACGTTGCCCGCTTGCGGGTTTCTCATCAACTCTTGTTGAAAGCCGTGAAATAACTCATCACTCAGATAATCCCTGCGGTGCCGCTCAAAGGCTGGCAATTCGATAAATAGAGCATCCATGTTCTGTACGTAGCCTGCGTATAGTTTGGTGGCCCATCTGCGGTGGGTCAAGTGACCCTGCTGTGGGATGTTTCCTAAAACGCAACCACGATACGAGCGACCCAGGCAGGGTGATGCCGGAAGGGGAGGCATCTCGACGAGGAAAATTCCCTTTGTGTGTCAGACAACAAATTAATACGCCAGAAACGCAAAACGGCGCCCGAAGGCGCCGTTTTGCTTGCTGCGTTTAACTAAGCGATCAACCCGCCATCACCGCATGCTGCACCAGGGTGAGCAACGGTTGTGGGTACACACCCAAGAAGAACGCTAGCAGGGCGATTGCCAGCAGCATCACGCCGCCTGCTTTCTGTTCCCAGTGCAACTCGGCGTCCACACGGCGCAGGTTTGGCTCGATCAGGTACAAGGTCACCATCACGCGCAGGTAGTAGAAAACGCCGATGGCGCTGCCCAGTACCAGGGAAGCAACCAACCACCATTCGTGCGCTTCAACACCGGTGGCCACGATGTAGAACTTGCCGATGAAGCCCGCAGTCAGCGGGATACCCGCCAGGGACAGCATCATCACGGTCAGTACGGCGGTCAGGTACGGACGGCGCCAGAACAGGCCGCGGTATTCGTACAGGGCGTCGGCGTCGCGGCCTTTGTAAGGCGAGGACATCAGCGTGATCACACCGAATGCACCCAGGCTTGTGATCACGTAGGTGACCAGGTACACGCCGATGGCTTCCATCGCCAGGCCCTTGCTCGCCACCAGGGCGATCAGCAGGTAACCGAAGTGCGCGATGGACGAATAACCCAGCAGACGCTTGAGGTTGTTCTGGGTCAGCGCCAGCAGGTTGCCGAACAGGATCGAAGCGATGGCGATGATGGTCAGCACGTTGCTGAGTACACCGGTGTTGGCCGCAGGGGAGATCTGGAACAGACGCACCATCACGGCAAACACGGCGACTTTCGACGCGGTAGCCAGGAAAGCAGCCACCGGCGCCGGGGCGCCTTCGTACACGTCCGGGGTCCACAGGTGGAACGGCACCAGCGACAGCTTGAACGCCAGGCCGATCAGCATCATGGCCAGGCCCAGTTGGGCGATTGGCGCAGGGCTGCCGGAGGCTGCCAGGGCGTGACCGATACCGCTGAAGCTCAGGCTGCCGGCTTCTGCGTAGAGCAGGGCCATACCGAACAACAGGAACGCCGAACCGGCTGCCGACAGCACCATGTACTTGATGCCGGCTTCCAGGGAGCGCTTGTTGAAGAAGGCATACGCCACCAGGCCGTAGACCGGGATCGACAGCAGTTCCAGGCCGATGAACAAGCCGGCCAGGTGCTGCGCGCTGACCAGCACGATACCACCGGCCGCAGCCAGCAGGATCAGCAGGTACAGCTCTTCGCGGTTGCCCGGGTAGCCGGTGCCGCCTTCGCCGAGGTAGGCGTGGGCGAGCGTGACGCAGGCCAGGGTGGCAACCAGGATCAGCGCGATATACAGCAGCGCGAAGTCATCGACCATCATCAGCGGGGTCACGGCCAGTGGCGCGACCTTGAGTGCCGGGATAATCGACAGCAGGGCCAGGTTCAAGCCCGCACAGGACAGCAGGAACGTTTGCGAGTGATTGCGGCGCCAGGCGATCGCCAGCATCACCACCACGATGGTGAGGCTGGTGATCAGCAGCGGCGCAAGCGCGATAAAGTGTTGGATCGTGAATTCCATAGCGCTCTTACCGGGCCGAAGCGAGTTGAGAGAAGGCGGTGCCGAACCACTGCTGCACGCCATGCATCGTTGCGGCAGAAGTATCCAGGAACGGTTGCGGGTACACGCCGATAAACACCAGCAGTACCGCAAGGCCGAGCACCATGATCAGTTCGCGACCGTCCATGCCGTGCAACACGGTGTCGGACTTGGCCGGACCGAAGTATGCGCGGTGGATCATGATCAGCGAGTAGACCGAACCGAACACCAGGCCAGACGTAGCGATCGCACTGACCCACGGCGTATGCACGAAGGCACCCATCAGGATCAGGAACTCGCCGATGAAGTTACCAGTACCCGGCAAGCCCAAGGATGCGGCGGCGAAGAACAGGCTGATGGCCGGCAGGTAGGCGATACGTGACCACACGCCACCCATCTCGCGCATGTCACGAGTGTGCAGGCGCTCGTACAGTTGGCCGCTGAGGATAAACAGTGCCGCTGCCGACACACCGTGAGCCAGCATCTGGATCACGGCGCCTTGCAGCGCCAGTTGGCTGCCGGAGTAGATGCCGATCAGTACGAAGCCCATGTGGGAAACGGACGAGAAGGCAATCAGACGCTTGATGTCGGTTTGGGCGAAGGCCAGGAACGCACCGTAGAAGATCCCGATCAGACCGAGGGTCATGGCGATCGGCGCGAACTCGGCCGAGGCATTCGGGAACAACGGCAGGGCGAAACGCAGCAGGCCGTAGGCCGCCGTCTTCAACAGGATACCGGCCAGGTCGACGGAACCGGCAGTCGGCGCCTGGGCGTGAGCGTCAGGCAACCAGGAGTGGAACGGCACCACCGGCAGCTTCACCGCGAACGCGATGAAGAAGCCCAGCATCAGGATGTACTCGGTGGTCAGGGACATCTTGGTTTTCAACAGGTCGGCGTAGTTGAACGTGATCACGCCCGTGCTGTTGAAGTTGACCAGTACCAGGCCCAGGATCGCCACCAACATGATCAGGCCGGAAGCCTGGGTGAAGATGAAGAACTTGGTCGCCGCGTAGATCCGGGTTTTCTTGCCGTCCGAAGAACTGTGACCCCAGAGCGCGATGAGGAAGTACATCGGCACCAGCATCATTTCCCAGAAGAAGAAGAACATGAACAGGTCGAGGGCGAGGAACACGCCGACAACGCCGCCCAGGATCCACATCAGGTTCAGGTGGAAGAAGCCCACGTGACGCTGGATCTCTTTCCAGGAGCAGAGTACCGAGAGGATACCCAGCAGGCCGGTCAGCAGGATCATCAACAGCGACAGGCCGTCGAGGGCCAGGTGCACGTTGATGCCGAAGCGCTGGATCCACACGTGCTTGAATTCAAGCGCGAAGGTGGGATCGACACCCGGTGCCGGAGCAAATGAATAGTCACCGTGGGCCCACAGCCAGAGGCCGAGCGCGAGTTCCAGGGACATGGTCAGCAACGCAATCCAGCGGGGGAGGGTGGCGCCGAAGCGTTCACCCATCCAGCAGAGCAGGCCGCCGATAAAGGGGATCAGGATTAGCCAGGGCAGAATCATGACGGGCTCGTTTCCTTTCGCAAGTTCGCAAAGTTCGCAATGTGCATAGTCAGACCGCGACCACGATGATGGCGCCGATTACCAGGACGGCACCGGCCGCCATGGAAGCTGCATACCAGCGCAATTGGCCGGTCTCGCTGCGGCTCAGGGCGGTGTGACCGGCCTTGGCGGCACGCGGGATCAAACCGATGGTCTGGTCGAGCGGGTCTTTGCGCAGCACGTGGCTGATCGCAAGGTACGGCTTGACGAACAGTTTGTCGTAGATCCAGTCGAAGCCCCAGGCAGCGAACCACCAGGCCGAAAGGAAGCGGCCAATGCCACTGTTGGCGATGGCGGTGACGAAGCGGCGCTTGCCGAGGAACAGCAGGGCCGCCAGCAGGATACCCGCGATGGCGATGGCGCCCGAGGCGATTTCCAGGCTGTGCTTGGCTGCACCACCGGCATGGCCGGCGCTTTCCGGCAAAACACCGGCCAGTGGCGGGGTGATCATGGCGCCGACGAAGGTCGACAGGATGATCAGCACCGACAGTGGCAGCCAGTGGGAAATGCCATGGCCTGCGTGGGCTTCAGTCTTGGCTTCACCGTGGAACGTGATGAAGATCAGGCGGAAGGTGTACAGCGAGGTCATGAACGCACCTACCAGGCCGGCGTACAGCAGGCCGTGGTTACCGCTGGCAAAGGCTTCCCAGAGGATTTCGTCTTTCGAGTAGAAACCTGCGGTCACCAGTGGCAGGGCCGACAAGGCCGCGCCGCCGACGATGAAGCTGGCGTAGGCCAACGGCAGTTTCTTCCACAGGCCGCCCATCTTGAAGATGTTCTGCTCGTGGTGGCAGGCAACGATCACCGCACCGGAAGCAAGGAACAGCAGGGCCTTGAAGAAGGCGTGGGTCATCAGGTGGAAGATCGCGCCGTCCCAGGCGCCAACGCCCAGGGCCAGGAACATGTAGCCGATCTGGCTCATGGTCGAGTAGGCGAGGATACGCTTGATGTCGGTCTGAACCAGGGCAGCAAAACCTGCCAGTACCAGGGTCACGCCACCCACCAGGCCCACCAGATGCAGAATCTCCGGTGCCAGGGTGAACAGGCCGTGGGTACGGGCAATCAGGTAGACACCGGCGGTTACCATGGTCGCGGCGTGGATCAGTGCCGAAACCGGGGTAGGACCGGCCATCGCATCCGCCAGCCAGGTTTGCAGCGGCAGTTGCGCGGATTTACCGACAGCGCCACCCAGCAGCATCAGGGTCGCCAGGGTGATCCAGAAGTCGCCGACCTGGAATTTCTGCGGTGCCAGCACCAGCAGTTCCTGGATGTTCAGCGTGCCCACCTGTTGGAACAGGATGAACAGGCCGATGGCCATGAACACGTCACCGATCCGGGTCACGATAAAGGCTTTGAGTGCGGCGTTACCGTTGTTGCGGTTGCTGTAGTAGAAACCGATCAACAGGTACGAGCACAGGCCCACGCCTTCCCAGCCGAAGTACAGGAACAACAGGTTATCGCCCAGCACCAGGAACAGCATGCTGGCGATAAACAGGTTGGTGTAGGCGAAGAAGCGCGAGTAACCGGCTTCACCGCGCATGTACCAGGACGCGAACAGGTGGATCAGGAAGCCCACACCCACCACCACGCCGAGCATGGTGATCGACAGGCCGTCGACGTAGAGGGCGAAGTTGGGCTTGAAGCCCTCCACCGACATCCACTGCCACAACACCAGGGTGTAGTGACCGCCTTCAGGCGGTGCGACGTTGAATTGCCAGATGACGTAGGCGGCGACAATTGCCGACAGGCCAATGGAACCCACGCCGACCAGGGCCGAGAGGTTTTCCGACCAGCGTCCACGGGAGAACGACAGCAGCAGGAAACCGATCAGGGGAAATACGAAAGTCAGAAAGATCATGTTCATCCGCGCATCTCACTGGCAGCGTCGATATCAAGCGTGTGGAAGCGACGATACAGTTGCAGCAGGATCGCCAGGCCAATACTGGCCTCGGCGGCTGCCAGGCTGATCACCAGGATGAACATCACTTGTCCATCCGGCTGGCCCCAACGGCTACCGGCCACGATGAACGCGAGTGCCGCGGCGTTCATCATGATTTCCAGGCTCATCAACACGAACAGAATGTTGCGGCGAACCATGAGGCCGACCAGGCCAAGGCAGAACAGGATGCCGGCGACCGCCAGACCATGCTCCAAAGGGATAGCAGGCATCGTCATTGCTCCTTGGCTTCGTTGCGGCCCAAGTGGAAGGCGGTGATGGCTGCAGCGAGCAGCAGCATCGAAGCCAGTTCGACCACCAGCAGGTACGGGCCGAACAGGCTGATGCCCACGGCTTTCGCGTCTACGGTGGTGTGGCCGATGGCCTGGCCGCTCTGGTGAGCGAACAGCACATACAGCAGTTCACCCAGCAGCAGGGCTGCGAGGATCACCGGGCCGAGCCAGATGCCGGGCTTGAGCCAGACGCGTTCCTGGGCGACAGACGCCGGCCCCAGGTTGAGCATCATCACCACAAACACGAACAGCACCATGATGGCGCCGGCGTAGGCGATCACTTCCAGTACACCGGCGAACGGTGCGCCGAGGCTGAAGAAGGTCATGGCCACGGCGATCAGCGAAATGATCAGGTAGAGCAGGGCGTGCACAGGGTTAGTGTTGGTTATCACGCGAAGCGTGGACACCACTGCAATACCCGATGCGAAATAGAAAGCGAATTCCATCTTTCTTCCTTAAGGCAGCAAGCTCTTCACGTTGATCGGCTCGGCTTCGTTTTGTGCGGCGCCTTTCGGCTTACCGGCAACGGCCATACCTGCAACACGATAGAAGTTGTAATCAGGGTTTTTACCGGGACCAGAGATCAGCAGATCTTCTTTCTCGTACACCAGGTCCTGACGTTTGAACTCGGCCATCTCGAAATCCGGTGTCAGCTGGATCGCGGTGGTCGGGCAAGCTTCCTCGCAGAGGCCGCAGAAAATGCAGCGCGAGAAGTTGATGCGGAAGAAGTCCGGGTACCAGCGACCGTCTTCGGTTTCAGCTTTCTGCAGCGAGATGCAACCCACCGGGCACGCCACGGCGCACAGGTTGCAGGCCACGCAGCGCTCTTCGCCGTCGGGGTCGCGGGTCAGGACAATGCGGCCGCGATAACGCGGCGGCAGGTACACCGCTTCTTCCGGGTATTGCAGGGTGTCGCGTTTGCGAAAGCCGTGACCGAACACCATCACCAGGCTTCGCAACTGGGTACCGGTACCCTTAACGATGTCGCCAATATATTTGAACATGGGTCAAATCCTCACTGAACCGCGCCCGCTGGCGTGTTCAACAACACAACGGCAGCAGTCACCAGCAAATTGATCAGGGTCAGCGGCAGGCAGAATCGCCAGCTGAAATCCATCACCTGGTCATACCGTGGACGCGGGATGGAAGCGCGCAGCAGGATGAACAGCATGATGAAGAACGCGGTCTTCAGGAAGAACCAGAAGAACGCCAGCTGCGGCAGGATGCCGAACGGACCGTGCCAGCCGCCGAAGAACAGCGTGACCAGCAGGGCCGAGATCAAGATGATGCCGATGTATTCACCAACGAAGAACATGCCCCATTTCATGCCGGCGTATTCAATGTGGTAACCGTCGGCCAGTTCCTGTTCTGCTTCCGGCTGGTCGAACGGGTGACGGTGAGTCACGGCGACGCCAGCGATGAAGAACGTACAGAAGCCGAAGAACTGCGGAATGATGAACCACAGGTTCTGCGCCTGGTACTCGACGATGTCGCGCATGTTGAACGACCCCACCTGCACCACGATGCCCATCAGCGCGAGGCCCATGAACACTTCGTAGGACACGGTCTGGGCCGAGGCCCGCAAGCTGCCCAGCAGGGCGAACTTGTTGTTGCTCGACCAACCGGCGAACAGCACCGCGTAGACCGACAGGCCGGCCATGGCGAAGAAGAACAGCAAGCCGATGTTCAGGTCCGCCACGCCCCAGGTCGGGGTGATCGGGATGATTGCGAAGGCAATCAGCAAGGCGCTCATGGCCACGACCGGTGCCAGGGTGAAGATCACCTTGTCGGCAAACGGCGGGGTCCAGTCTTCCTTGAAGAACATTTTCAGCATGTCGGCGGCGATCTGGAACATACCAAACGGGCCAACGCGGTTCGGACCGTAACGGTCCTGCCACCAGCCCAGCAGGCGACGTTCGACGAAGCTGAGCAGGGCGCCCGCCACGACCACGGCCAACAGGATCACGATGGCCTTGACCACCGCGATGATCACATCGATCACTTCAGGGGTGAACCAGGTCATTGAGCTGCCTCCTGCAGACCGTCAACGGTGAGGCCGAAGATCGCCGGAGGAATCCCCGCGAGGCCTTTTGGCAATGCAACCAGGCCAGCACCCAACTCTTCGTTGATGCGCAGTGGCAGACGCAGGGTCTTGCCGGCGACGTTCAAGCTGAGCAGGGCACCGTCGTTGACGCCCAGGCGGTCGGCTTCGGACTTGGCAACAGACACGTAGGCTTGAGGGATGCGCTCTTGTACCGGCGCGGCCTTGGAAGAGGTTTCTTCGCTGCCGAACAGGTGGAAGAACGGCACAACCTGCCAGGTACCCTGGGCCGGGTTGAACGGACGCGGAACACTGGTGAACCAGTTCAGCGAGTCGCCGGTGCTTTCGATCAGGCGGGTGCCCGGGTCGCCAGCGCGGATGTGACCACCGACTTCGTCCTGGAACTTGTTCCAGGCTTGCGGCGAGTTCCAGCCCGGCGACCAGGCAAATGGCACCTGCTGACGTGGCTCGACCGAACCCGAGTAACCTTCCATGGAGAAGGCGAACGCGGTGTCGATGTCTTGTGGCGTACGTGGCTCATGCACGCTGATGTCAGCACGCATGGCGGTACGGCCGGAGTAACGCAGCGGTTCACGGGCGAGTTTCATGCCCTTGATGCGGAACGCGGCGGACGGTGCAGCGTCGACGATGCGTGCCAGTTGCGGTGCAGCGGCAGCGGCGGCAGCGGTCACGTGGTCGAGCTGGGTCCAGTCGATCGGCTGGTTCAGCAGGGTGGCGCGCAGGGCATGCAGCCAGCGCCAGCCTTCGTGAACCAGGATGCTGGCGTCCATGTACTTCGGATCGAACACCTGGAAGAAGCGCTGGGCGCGGCCTTCCTGGCTGACCAGGGTACCGTCGCCTTCAGCAAAGCTGGCGGCGGGCAGTACCAGGTGGGCACGGTCGCTGGTGGCGGTTTTCTGGTGGTCGGCAACGATCACCACTTTGGCCGCGTTCAGCGCTGCGTCGACCTTGGCCGAATCAGTGCGGGTGTACAGGTCGTTTTCCAGCACCACGATCGCGTCGGCACTGCCGTCGGTCACGGCTTGCAGGGCGGCGTCGAGGGACTCGCCACCGAGCATGGCCAGGCCAAGGCTGTTGGCTTCCGGCACGATCAGGCTGATGGAACCGTTCTTCTCGCGCAGCTTCAAGGCTTTGGCAATGTTGGCAGCGGCTTCGATCAGCGCCTTGGAACCCAGCGAGGTGCCGGCGATGATCAATGGACGCTTGGCGGCCAGCAGGGCGTCGGCGATGCGCTTGGCCAGTTCAGCGGCTTCAGCGTCCAGGCCTTCTACGGCAGGCGCACTGGCGTCGAGGGCGTGGGCCACGGCGAAACCGATGCGGGCCAGGTCGTCAGGCGCGGCGTGTACGCATTCTTCTGCGATGTCGTCGAGCTTGGTGGCGGTCAGGCTGGCGATAAACAGCGGGTTCAGCGCGTGCTGGCCGATGTTTTTCACCGCAGCGTCGAGCCAAGGCTGGACGCGCATGGCGTCGGCCATGTCTTCGGCCTTGCCTTTTACCGACTGGCGCAGGGACAGGGCCACGCGTGCAGCGGTTTGGGTCAGGTCTTCACCGAGGACGAAGATCGCGTCGTGGTCTTCGATGTCGCGCATGTTCGGAACCGGCAGCGGGCTGTCGTTCAGAACTTGCAGCACCAGGCGGATACGCTCCAGCTCACCGGCTTCGATACCCGAGTAGAAGTGTTCGGCGCCTACCAGCTCGCGCAACGCGTAGTTGCTTTCGAGGCTGGCGCGGGGCGAACCGATACCGACGATGTTGCGACCGCGCAGCAGGTCAGCGGCTTTATCCAGTGCTTCGTCGAGGCTCAGCTTGGCGCCGTCGGCCAGCAGTGGCTGACGCGGGCGGTCTTCGCGGTTGACGTAGCCGTAGCCGAAACGGCCACGGTCGCACAGGAAGTACTGGTTGACCGAACCGTTGAAGCGGTTTTCGATCCGACGCAGTTCGCCGTAGCGTTCGCCCGGGGAGATGTTGCAACCGCTGGAGCAGCCATGGCAGATGCTCGGCGAGAACTGCATGTCCCACTTGCGGTTGTAGCGCTCGGAGTGAGTCTTGTCGGTGAACACACCGGTCGGGCAGACCTCGGTGAGGTTGCCGGAGAATTCACTTTCGAGGGTGCCGTCTTCAACGCGACCGAAGTACACGTTGTCGTGGGCGCCAAACACACCGAGGTCGGTACCGCCGGCGTAGTCCTTATAGAAGCGCACGCAGCGGTAGCAAGCGATGCAGCGGTTCATCTCGTGGGAGATGAACGGGCCCAGTTGCTGGTTCTGGTGAGTACGCTTGGTGAAGCGATACCGGCGCTCGTTGTGGCCGGTCATCACGGTCATGTCTTGCAGGTGGCAGTGGCCGCCTTCCTCACACACAGGGCAGTCGTGCGGGTGGTTGGTCATCAGCCATTCGACGACGCTGGCGCGAAACACTTTCGCTTCTTCGTCTTCGATGGAGATCCAGCTGCCGTCGGTGGCAGGGGTCATGCAGGACATCACGATACGACCACGGGTGTCGTTCTCGTCGGTGTACTGCTTGACCGCGCACTGGCGGCAAGCGCCAACGCTGCCAAGGGCGGGGTGCCAGCAGAAATATGGAATGTCGAGGCCTAGCGACAGACACGCCTGTAACAGGTTGTCTGCCCCATCGACTTCGAGCTCTTTGCCGTCTACGTGGATAGTGGCCATGGTTCAAAGTTCTTCGTTGGCCCGGTGTCAGCGGGCGTGGCTAATGGAATCTTGTTATTCATGTGCATCAACACAGCCTTGAAGGCGTCAGCACATGAGAAAGCGAAGGGCACGGACCCTTCGCCTTTTTAAGCGTTACGCGCCGACTACGATCGGCCTTGCCAGAGGCGGGACGGCGGCGCTGGTAGGCGCGATGCCGGCTTCGAACTCCGAGCGGAAGTATTTGATCGCGCTGCCCAATGGCTCCACGGCGCCCGGTGCGTGAGCACAGAAGGTCTTGCCTGGGCCGAGGAAACCGACCAGACCCAGCAGGGTCTCGATGTCGCCCTCGCGGCCTTCGCCGTTTTCCAGGGCCATCAGCAGCTTGACGCTCCATGGCAAACCGTCGCGGCACGGGGTGCAGAAGCCACAGGATTCGCGGGAGAAGAACTGCTCCATGTTGCGCAGCAACGACACCATGTTCACGGTGTTGTCCACGGCCATGGCCAGGCCGGTACCCATACGGGTGCCCACCTTGCCGATGCCGCCGGCGTACATTTGCGCGTCCAGGTGTTCTGGCAACAGGAAGCCGGTACCGGCGCCGCCTGGCTGCCAGGCCTTGAGGGTGTAGCCATCGCGCATGCCGCCGGCGTAGTCCTCGAACAGCTCGCGTGCGGTCACGCCGAAAGGCAGCTCCCACAGGCCCGGGTTCTTGACCTTGCCGGAGAAGCCCATGAGCTTGGTGCCCATGTCTTCGCTGCCTTCGCGGGCCAACGATTTGTACCACTCCACGCCGTCGCCGATGATTGCCGGCACGTTGCACAGGGTTTCAACGTTGTTCACGCAGGTCGGCTTGCCCCACACGCCCACGGCGGCAGGGAAGGGCGGCTTGGAACGCGGGTTGGCGCGGCGGCCTTCGAGGGAGTTGATCAGTGCGGTTTCTTCACCGCAGATATAACGCCCGGCTCCGGTGTGCACGAACAGTTCGAAGTCGAAACCCGAACCAAGGATGTTCTTGCCCAGCAGGCCAGCGGCCTTGGCTTCTTCCACGGCACGGTTCAGGTGCTTGGCGGCGGTGGTGTATTCGCCACGCAGGAAGATGTAGCCCCGGTAGGTTTTCAGCGCGCGGGCACTGATCAGCATGCCTTCGATCAGCAGATGGGGCAGTTGCTCCATCAGCATGCGGTCTTTCCAGGTGTTCGGCTCCATTTCATCCGCGTTGCACAGCAGGTAGCGGATGTTGATGGATTCGTCTTTGGGCATCAGGCCCCACTTGACACCCGTGGGGAAGCCTGCACCGCCGCGGCCCTTAAGGCCTGCGTCTTTCACGGTCTGGACGATGTCGTCCTGGGCCATGTCGGCAAAGGCTTTGCGCGCGGCCGCGTAACCGTTCTTGGCCTGGTACTCGTCAAGCCATACAGGCTCGCCGTCGTCACGCAGGCGCCAGGTCAGCGGGTGAGTCTCGGCCGACCGCTTGATGCGGTTGGCAGGACCGAAGGAAGTCAGGGTCATGGGTAGCCCTCGAGCAATTGGGTGACGCCAGCAGGCTGCACGTCGCCGAATGTGTCGTCGTCGATCATCAACGCCGGCGCCTTGTCACAGTTGCCCAGGCAGCACACCGGCAGCAGCGTGAAGCGCCCGTCCGGAGTGGTTTGGCCCAGGCCGATGCCCAGCTTGCTCTGGATCTCGCTGACCACGGACTCGTGGCCACCGATGTAGCAGACCATGCTGTCGCACACGCGAATGATGTGGCGGCCGACCGGCTGGCGGAAGATCTGGCTGTAGAACGTCGCCACGCCTTCAACGTCGCTGGCGGGGATGCCGAGGATCTCGCCGATGGCGTAGAGGGCGCCGTCCGGCACCCAGCCACGTTCCTTCTGGACGATCTTCAAGGCTTCGATCGACGCCGCGCGCGGGTCTTCGTAGTGATGCAGCTCGTGCTCGATGGCCGAGCGCTCGGTTTCACTCAAGGTGAAACGGTCTGTCTGGATAAGCGTGCTATTCATGCTTAGCGGTCCACGTCGGCCATAACGAAATCGATACTACCCAGGTACGCAATCAAGTCCGCGACCATTTCACCTTTGATCACCGAAGGGATCTGCTGCAGGTGCGGGAAGCTTGGCGTACGAATCCGGGTGCGGTAGCTCATGGTGCCGCCATCGCTCGTCAGGTAATAACTGTTGATACCCTTGGTCGCTTCGATCATCTGGAAGGATTCGTTGGCCGGCATTACCGGGCCCCACGAAACTTGCAGGAAGTGCGTGATCAGGGTTTCGATGTGTTGCAGCGTGCGCTCTTTCGGCGGCGGCGTGGTCAGCGGGTGATCCGCCTTGTACGGGCCTTCCGGCATGTTGCGCATGCACTGTTCGATGATCTTCAGGCTCTGGCGCATTTCTTCGACGCGCACGATGCAGCGGTCGTAGGCATCGCCGTTGGCCGCCAGCGGCACTTCGAATTCGAAGTTCTGGTAGCCGGAGTACGGGCGTGCTTTACGCAGGTCGAAATCGCAACCGGTGGAACGCAGGCCAGCACCGGTGACGCCCCATTCCAGGGCCTCTTTGGTGTTGTACTGGGCGACGCCGATGGTCCGGCCCTTGAGGATGCTGTTGTCCAGGGCGGCTTTCTGGTATTCGTCCAGACGCTTGGGCATCCAGTCGATGAATTCCTTGACCAGGCGTTCCCAGCCACGTGGCAGGTCGTGGGCGACGCCGCCGATGCGGTACCAGGCCGGGTGCAGGCGGAAACCGGTGATGGCTTCGATGACCTTGTACGCACGCTGACGGTCGGTGAAGGTGAAGAACACCGGGGTCATGGCGCCGACGTCCTGGATATAGGTACCCAGGAACAGCAGGTGGCTGGTGATCCGGAAGAACTCGGCCATCATGATGCGGATGGTGTCGACCTTGTCCGGCACCTTGATGCCGGCCAGCTTCTCGACCGAGAGCACGTACGGCAGGTTGTTCATCACGCCGCCGAGGTAGTCGATACGGTCGGTGTACGGGATGAAGCTGTGCCACGACTGACGCTCGGCCATCTTCTCGGCACCACGGTGGTGGTAGCCGATGTCCGGTACGCAGTCGACGATTTCTTCGCCGTCCAGTTGCAGGATGATGCGGAAGGCACCGTGAGCAGAAGGGTGGTTCGGGCCCAGGTTGAGGAACATGTAGTCCTCGTTGGTGCCGGAGCGCTTCATGCCCCAGTCTTCCGGACGGAAGCGCGCAGCCTCTTCTTCAAGCTGTTGCTTGGCGAGGGTCAGGCTGAATGGATCGAATTCGGTGGCGCGGGCAGGGAAGTCCTTGCGCAGCGGGTGACCTTCCCAGGTCGGCGGCATCATGATGCGCGACAGGTGCGGGTGGCCCGGGAAATCGATGCCGAACATGTCCCACACTTCACGCTCGTACCAGTTGGCGTTGGGCCAGATACCGGTCACGGTCGGAACGCTCAGGTCGCTCTCGGAGAGGGCCACCTTGATCATCACGTCGCTGTTACGTTCAAGCGACATCAAGTGGTAGAACACGGTGAAGTCGGCGCCGCTCGGCAGCCCCTGGCGCTTGGTGCGCAGGCGCTCGTCCACGCCATGCAGGTCATAGAGCATGACGTACGGCTTGGGCAGGTTGCGCAGGAAGCTCAGGACTTCGACGAGCCTGGCACGCGCCACCCACAGCACCGGCATGCCGGTGCGTGTGGCCTGGGCGGTGAAGGCGTCAGGGCCAAAACGGTTGTTGAGTTCGACGACCACATCCTGGTCGTCTGCCTTATAAGGCGGGATGTACAGAGCACTGCCTGTAGTCATGGTTTTTTATCGCTTTCGGTCAACGTAAAGAATGAAGCCAGGTTTTCGTTCTATAAAAGAAGCGGTTCTGGATCAGACTTCGTCGGGGCTGCGCAGGTTGGTTACCTGAATACGCTGTTCGCGGCGCTGTTCCTTTTGTGACGGCATTTCGGCGCGGTATACGCCTTGATCTCCGACAACCCAGGAAAGTGGGCGACGCTCCTTGCCAATCGATTCCTGCAACAGCATCAAGCCTTGCAGAAATGCTTCAGGGCGGGGCGGGCAGCCAGGCACGTAGACGTCCACGGGCAGGAACTTGTCCACCCCCTGAACCACGGAGTAGATGTCGTACATGCCACCGGAGTTGGCGCACGACCCCATGGAGATAACCCACTTTGGCTCGAGCATTTGCTCGTAGAGACGCTGAATGATCGGCGCCATCTTGATAAAGCAGGTACCGGCGATAACCATGAAATCCGCCTGACGCGGCGATGCCCGGATAACTTCGGCGCCAAAGCGCGCGATGTCGTGGGGCGCCGTGAAGGCGGTGGTCATTTCCACGTAGCAGCAGGACAGACCGAAGTTGTACGGCCACAGGGAGTTCTTACGTCCCCAGTTGACCGCGCCACTCAGCACGTCTTCCAGCTTGCCCATGTAGATGTTTTTGTGGACTTGGTCTTCTAACGGGTCGGAAACGGTTTCCCGTTCGCCGATTGGGTACTGCTCGTTAGGAGCATCCGGGTCGATCCTGGTGAGATTGTATTGCATCGCCAAAGCCTCATTGTTTCAGCTTCGCTTGCCGCTTGCGACGAGCTTCCGGAGCCCAGTCAAGGGCGCCCACTCGAAATAGGTAGACAAGGCCTGCCAACAGAATTGCTATGAAAACGAGGGCTTCGACGAATCCGGTCCAGCCGCTTTCGCGGACGGACACAGACCAGGCAAAGAGAAAAAGGGCTTCGATGTCGAAGATCACGAAGAGCATCGCGACCAGATAGAATTTGGCTGAGAGCCGCAAGCGGGCGCCACCTGTAGGTAGCATGCCGGACTCGAACGGTTCGTTTTTGCTGCGGCCCCAGGCTTTTGACCCGAGGAGGCTGGAGACGCCGAGCATGAAGGCGCAAAGGCCGACTACACCGAGGAGGAAAATGGCAAAGCCCCAGTTGTGGGCCATGAGTCCTGTCGCTTCGGTCATGCTGGAAATCCTTAACAGAGAGCAAAGGTCTCTGAGCTCGAAAAAGTAACGATGCAGTGACGATATGTCGCAGCGCAATCAATCGCGGTGATTTTATGGCTAAACACCGGGCAAGTAAAATTCCTATAGCGAAATTATTCGTTGGAATAAGGACATAGTGCACCTTCTTGGGGCTGTAGCCCTTGTGCTGCGGGCATTAGCGGGCTTTTCACGAATTGTGTTTTGTTTAACCGGTAAAGAAGTTTTCATACTCTAAATGATAATGAATATTGTTTGCGTGGGGTTTAAGCGAATGTTTCTCGTGTGGCGGGGGAAGTTGCCGTTACTTGCTAGATTGTCGCTTAGTTGCTGACGGAGATCTTTTAACCGATCTGGTTGATGCAGATACCGCTCTAGATCAATGTTTTGCACAAATTTTCAGAATGCACACATTCCCCTTGTGGGAGCGGGCTTGCTCGCGAATGCAGTGGGTCAGCCAATGAATCTGTTGACTGATACACCGCATTCGCGAGCAAGCCCGCTCCCACATTTTGATCTGTGTTGTGTCAGGCAGGGTTTCATCAGTGCAAAAAAACGCCCCGAACCAGTCGGGGCGTGATTGCTGTGCGGCACTGCGGTTAGGTCTTCCGTGGGGCCGCAGTGGCCGTGTACTCAGTACTTAGTGGAACTGCTCTTCTTCGGTCGAACCGGTCAGCGCAGTCACGGACGAGGTGCCGCCCTGGATCACGGTGGTCATGTCGTCGAAGTAGCCGGTGCCCACTTCCTGCTGGTGCGCCACAAAGGTGTAACCCTTGGCAGCATCAGCGAACTCTTGTTCCTGCAGCTTCACGTAGGCAGTCATGTCGTTGCGGGCGTAGTCGTGCGCCAGGTTGAACATGCTGTGCCACATGTTGTGAATGCCGGCCAGGGTGATGAATTGGTGCTTGTAGCCCATGGCAGACAGTTCACGCTGGAACTTGGCGATGGTCGCGTCGTCCAGGTTCTTCTTCCAGTTGAAGGAAGGCGAGCAGTTGTAGGACAGCAGTTGATCCGGGTATTCCTTCTTGATGGCTTCGGCAAAGCGGCGAGCTTCGTCCAGGTCCGGCTTGGCGGTTTCGCACCAGATCAGGTCGGCGTACGGCGCGTAGGCCAGGCCACGAGCGATCGCCTGGTCGAGACCGGCGCGCACTTTATAGAAACCTTCCTGGGTACGTTCGCCAGTCACGAACGGCTGGTCGTACGGGTCGCAATCCGAGGTCAGCAAATCAGCCGCGTTGGCATCGGTACGGGCCAGGATGATGGTCGGAGTGCCAGCAACGTCAGCAGCCAGACGAGCAGCCGTCAGCTTCTGAACAGCTTCCTGGGTTGGAACCAGTACCTTGCCGCCCATGTGGCCGCATTTCTTCACCGAAGCCAGCTGGTCTTCGAAGTGAACGCCGGCAGCGCCTGCCTCGATCATGCTCTTCATCAGCTCGTAGGCGTTCAGTACGCCACCGAAACCGGCTTCAGCGTCTGCAACGATCGGTGCGAAGTAGTCGATGTAGCCTTCATCGCCCGGGCCTTTACCGGCTTTCCACTGGATCTGGTCGGCACGGCGGAACGAGTTGTTGATGCGCTTGACCACGGTTGGCACGGAGTCCACCGGGTACAGCGATTGGTCGGGGTACATGGATTCAGCGGAGTTGTTGTCCGCTGCCACTTGCCAGCCAGACAGGTAGATCGCCTGGATACCGGCTTTGACCTGTTGAACCGCTTGGCCGCCAGTCAGGGCGCCCATGCAGTTGACGAAATCTTTTTCGGGACGGAAGGACGGCTTGGCACCCTGGGTGACCAGCTTCCACAGCTTCTCGGCGCCGAGTTTTGCAAAGGTGTGCTCAGGTTGAACCGAGCCACGCAGGCGGACGACGTCAGCAGCGGAATAAGCGCGGGTCACGCCTTTCCAGCGTGGGTTTTCAGCCCAGTCTTTTTCAAGGGCTGCAATTTGCTGTTCGCGTGTCAGTGCCATGGGGAAAAACCTCGTCGCATAGGTCTAGGTGGAAAATTCCATTTGCCAGCCACGTATCAGTGCGTGGTTATGGCTGCTCGCTGACCAGAAGCTTAGGCGGTCAAGTCAGGCTTGGCGGGGAAGGCGACGGGATGAACGAGTGGCTCAAGGGGGAGTTGAGCAGGTAAGGGCGAACTGCGAACAGTCTTCGGGCGTCGTGGGCCTTTGTACGATCCATCAGTGTGTTGCCGGGTTACCTGGTTAGCTTCCGTCCCTCGGGACAACTTCGTTCCAGTCGCAACCTCGTCAAACACACCTTGTGGGCGGTACAGACACGAATCGGCTCAGGTGGGTGGCTTTGAGCGACGATCCGAAGGCCCTTGCCAGGGCCCCTGATTAGCGGGAGCGAGGCCATCATGCCCATGCTTTTTTGGATCGTCAAATGTTTTGTAGTGCTTTTTTTAAAGCACTACATCTTTAGTCTAATACGACTCGCCAGTCAGTTTTTGGTGCTTCAGTTCAGCGTGTCGACTTTGACCCGCAATGTCAGGTCATCGCGCCCTTGAGTAGAGTAGCTGCGGGTTGTAGTACTTTTGTCGGCCTGGGTCTGGCGGTTGATCCCGGCCAGGGTGATCCACTCGCCCAGGCGTCCGCTGACAGTTGTGTCGGTACTTTGCACGTTCACTACATCGGGACGTTCTTGGCTCATGCGGTCACGATTGGTACTGATGCTCAGGTGAACGGTCTCGCCGGTGACGCTGGCCGTCACGTAGAAGCCCTGGGTTACGTTGCGATACTGGGTCTGGTTCTGCGGCCGGCCGTAGGCATCGGGCTGGGTAGTGGTGAGGGGCACGCTCTGGCCGACCTGGATCAGCGCGGGCACGCCTTCGCTGGCCTGGATCTGCTGGATCCCGCCGTCACGGCTCTCGGTGCTGTAGGTGATGACCTGGGTTTGGTTATTGCCGTTGCTCTGCTGGTTGTTTTCGTTGGTGTCGACGGTGATCAGCAGGCGCTTGGAAGGCGTGTCCAGTTGCGCGAGCAGGGCGCGCAGGCCCTGGATCTTGTCGGGCTCGGCATTCACGATCAGTTGGTTGCCGTAGGCGCTGACGGTGCCGTCCTTGCCGATAAAGTTCTGCGCCACCGGCAGCAGGTCGGCGCTGGTGCGGTTGCTCAGGGGCACGACTTCGGTGGCGGCCATCACCGAGAAACTGGTGGCCAGGAGCAACAGGGTGAGCAGGGTGCGTAGGGACATGTCCGTTATCTCTGCGAGTCATTTAGGCTAGATATTGCCAGTTTGTCGGCCTGGCGGGGTGCAAGTTGAATCCTGGACGGCAAAAGGCCCTGGCATCGGGGGATGGCAGGGCCTTTTGAGGTGTTGCTGATGGCGCCTTCGCGAGCAAGCCCGCTCCCACATTTGACCTCATTCCAAAGGATGTACTGGATCGAATGTGGGAGCTGGCTTGCCTGCGAAGGGCGCGGCGCGGTCTCGGATCAGCCCTCGCGCACCATATCAACGTGAGGAATCCCGACTTCCAGGAACTCATCGCTGACAATCTTGAAGCCCAGGCGCTCATAAAATGGCGCCGCATGGACCTGTGCACTGAGGATCTGCCGGGTCTGGCCGCGTTTCTCGGCCACGCCGATCACCGCTTCCATCAGCTTGTCGCCGACCTTCAGGCCGCGCCAGTCCTTGAGAACCGACACGCGGCCGATCTCGCCGGTAGGCAGCAGGCGTGCAGTACCGATGGGAAAGTCGCCTTCGAACGCCAGGAAATGCACGGCACTCGCGTCGTCTGCATCCCATTCCAGCTCCGGTGGAACCGATTGTTCAGCGATAAATACCGCTTCACGAATGCGCCGTATCTCGGCGATATCCTTTTGCCAGTCCGCGACACTTACGTGAATCTTATTCATCGGCAAACCCCAGGCTTCCTTGCTTGACCAGTTCCCACAGCAGGGCGCAGCCATCTTCATCCGCCAGCCATGGGCCGAGGTTGTCGATGTGCAGGGCGTCGGCGGCGCACACCAGCTTCAGCAGTTCCCGCAGCTTGCCCGGCAACAGGCGGCTCTGGCCGCTGGCGAACAGCAGCAGGTCGTCGTCGACTTCGGACCAGGCCAGGCGGGCGCTCGGGTTGCGGATCAGCACGGCGCCGTTTTCCAGGCTGCCCAGCAGGTCTTCTTCTTCCACTTCCGGGCCGGCGACCAGTTCCGGGTAGCGCGGCTCGGTCATGAACTGGCCGAACCAGGTCAGCAGCATGCGCTCGTCGCTCATGTGCTCGGCCAACAGGCTTTTCAGGCGGTCGAGGGCGTCGCCCTGGATCTGGTGCGGGTCGCTGACCGGCTGGGCATCGGCGTCGGTGTAGCGCTCTTCGTCAGTCAGGTACTGGCTGAGGAAGTCGGTGAAGTGGGTCAGCACTTCAGCGGCGCTCGGGGCGCGGAAGCCTACGGAGTAGGTCATGCAATCATCCACGGCCACGCCGCAGTGGGCCAGGCGGGGCGGCAGGTAGAGCATGTCGCCCGGTTCCAGCACCCATTCGGCGGTCTCTTCGAATTCAGCGAGGATGCGCAGGTCCGCGTGTTGCAGCAGCGGGCTTTCGGAGTTGCACATCTGGCCGATCTTCCAGTTGCGCTTGCCGGAACCTTGCAGCAGGAACACGTCGTAGTTGTCGAAGTGCGGGCCCACGCTGCCACCCGGGGCGGCGTAGCTGATCATCACATCGTCAATGCGCCAGCTTGGCAGGAAGCGGAAGTTTTCCAGCAGTTCGGCCACTTCCGGCACGAACTGGTCGACCGCCTGCACCAGCAGGGTCCACTCGCGCTCGGGCAGGGTGCTGAAGGCATCTTCGGCGAACGGGCCGCGGCGCAACTCCCACGGGCGTTCGCCGTGTTCGATGATCAGGCGCGACTCGACTTCTTCTTCCAGCGCCAGGCCGGCCAGTTCGTCGGCGTCGATCGGGCTTTCGAAGTCAGGGATGGCCTGGCGGATCAGCAGGGGTTTTTTCTGCCAGTAGTCGCGCAGGAATTCCCGTGCCGTGATGCCGCCCAGAAGTTGAAGAGGAATGTCAGGATTCATGTGTAACCTATTGAAAAAAAGCACTTTTCAGACGGGAATAAAAACGCCCGGCGCTGCCGGGCGTCTCAAGGGGTCAAGCTTCTATCAGATGCGTTTGGCTTGAGCCACAGCGTTGCCGATGTAGTTGGCCGGGGTGAGCAGTTTCAGCTCGGCCTTGGCGGCGGCTGGCATGTCCAGGCCGTCAATGAAAGTTTGCAGCGCTTCGGAGGTGATGCCCTTGCCGCGGGTCAGCTCTTTGAGCTTCTCGTACGGGTTTTCGATGTTATAGCGGCGCATCACGGTCTGGATCGGCTCGGCCAGGACTTCCCAGCAAGCGTCCAGGTCGGCGGCGATCTTCTGCTCGTTGAGCTCCAGTTTGCTGATGCCTTTGAGGCTGGCTTCGTACGCGATCACGCTGTGGGCGAAGCCCACGCCGAGGTTGCGCAGTACGGTGGAGTCGGTCAGGTCGCGCTGCCAGCGGGAGATTGGCAACTTGCTGGCCAGGTGCTGGAACAGGGCGTTGGCGATCCCGAGGTTGCCTTCGGAGTTTTCGAAGTCGATCGGGTTGACCTTGTGCGGCATGGTCGATGAACCGATTTCGCCGGCAATGGTGCGCTGCTTGAAGTAGCCCAGGGAGATGTAGCCCCAGATATCGCGATCGAAGTCGATCAGGATGGTGTTGAAGCGCGCAATCGCGTCGAACAGCTCGGCGATGTAGTCGTGGGGTTCGATTTGCGTGGTGTACGGGTTGAAACCCAGGCCCAGTTCGTCTTCGATGAAGGCGCGGGCGTTTTCTTCCCAGTCGATCTCAGGATAGGCCGACAGGTGGGCGTTGTAGTTGCCTACGGCGCCGTTGATCTTGCCCAGCAGCGGTACGGCCGCGACTTGAGCGATCTGGCGCTCCAGGCGGTACACCACGTTGGCCAGTTCTTTCCCCAGGGTGGTCGGCGAAGCCGGCTGGCCGTGGGTGCGCGACAGCATCGGAACGTCGGCGAAACGGATCGCCAGTTCGCGGATGGCGTCGGCAGTCTGGCGCATCAGTGGCAGCATCACGTCATCACGGCCTTCGCGCAGCATCAGGGCGTGGGACAGGTTGTTGATGTCCTCGCTGGTGCAGGCAAAGTGGATGAACTCGCTGACCTTGGCCAGTTCCGGCAGCTTGGCCGCTTGCTCTTTGAGCAGGTATTCGATGGCTTTAACGTCGTGGTTGGTGGTGCGCTCGATCTCTTTGACACGCTCGGCGTGCTCCAGAGCGAAGTTTTCCGCCAGGGCGTTCAGCACAGCGTTGGCTTCGGCAGAGAACGCCGGCACTTCGCTGATGCCAGGGTGAGCGGCCAGGCGCTGGAGCCAGCGCACTTCAACCAGAACACGAGCACGGATCAAGCCGTATTCGCTGAAAATAGGGCGCAGGGCCTGGGTTTTGCCGGCGTAGCGGCCGTCAACAGGGGAAACCGCAGTGAGCGAAGAAAGCTGCATGGGGTGTTCTCGGACAGTCGGGCAACGAAATGGGGCGCGTATCATACATGAAAAAATCCGCCGGTCCGTTGCCAACTGACCGGCGTATTACGCGTGGGGCTATAAAAAAATCGGTTGCTGCGACTTATTCGTTGCGCATCAACGGGTAAAGCTCTTTCAGCAATTTGCGTCGGCTGACCACCAACTGCCAGCGATGACCGCCCAATTGGCGCCATAACCGCGCCGAACGAATACCGGCCAACAGCAGGGCGCGGATTTTCGAGGCGTTGTTCGGTTGTTGCAGGTTGCGCATATCGCCGTGCACCTGGATCCGCTGGCGCAAGGTGCTCAGGGTGTCCTGGTACAGGGCGCCACAGGCTGCGATCACGTTTTCGTGGGCCGGGCCAAAATGCTCGACCTGGGACTGGATCTGCGGCAGGCGCTTGCCGATGGTGTCCAGCAGGTCGTCGCGCTTGGCCAATTGACGCTCCAGGCCGAGCATCGACAGGGCGTAGCGCAGCGGCTCGCGCTGCAAGGTGCTTGGATCGCGCTCGAGGGCGCCGACCAGTGCGCGATAACCTTCGCGCAGGGCCAGGTCATCGCCGCCGTACACTTCCAGGGTGTCCTTCGGGTCGCGGATCAGCAGGCTGCCGAGCATACAGGTCAGGCCTGCCTCGGTGACCTGGCCGGTCTTGGCGATCTTGTCCACCAGCACCGCGGCGAGAAACACGCCGCCCAGTGCCGTCAGTTGCTCCTGGGTCGGGCTCATGCCTGGCTGCTCCAGGGTTCGGCAACTTCGATCACACCGCCCCCCAGGCAAATCTCTCCGTCATAGAACACTACCGATTGGCCCGGCGTTACGGCGCGCTGCGGGTCGTCGAAGGTGGCGCGATAGCCGGTGGCGGTTTTTTCCAGGGTGCAGGGCTGGTCGCTCTGGCGATAGCGCACTTTGGCCGTCAGGCGGCGCGGGCTGCTGAGGTCCACCGGGTTGACCCAGTAGATGTCCGAGGCGAGCAGGGCGCGGGAGAACAGCCATGGGTGGTCATTGCCCTGGCCCACGATCAGCTCGTTGTGCTCCAGGTCCTTGACCAGCACGTACCACGGCTCTTCGCCGGCGTCTTTCAAGCCGCCGATGCCCAGGCCCTGGCGCTGGCCGATGGTGTGGTACATCAAGCCGTGGTGACGGCCGATGATCTCGCCTTCGGTGGTCTTGATCTCGCCCGGTTGCGCCGGCAGGTACTGCTTGAGGAAGTCGCTGAAACGGCGCTCGCCGATAAAGCAGATCCCGGTGGAATCCTTCTTCTTGGCGGTGGCCAGGCCGTGTTTCTCGGCAATGGCGCGCACTTCGGGCTTTTCCAGCTCGCCCACCGGGAACAGTGTCTTGGCGATCTGTTCGCCGCCGACGGCGTGCAGGAAGTAGCTCTGGTCCTTGTTGGCGTCCAGGCCCTTGAGCAGTTCGGTGCGGCCATCGATGTCGCGACGGCGCACGTAGTGGCCAGTAGCAATCAGATCGGCACCGAGGATCATCGCGTAGTCGAGGAACGCCTTGAACTTGATCTCGCGGTTACACAGGATGTCCGGGTTCGGCGTGCGGCCGGCCTTGTATTCGGCCAGGAAGTGCTCGAACACGTTGTCCCAGTACTCGGCGGCGAAGTTGGCGGTGTGCAGCTTGATGCCGATTTTGTCGCAGACGGCCTGGGCATCCGCCAGGTCGTCCATGGCGGTGCAATATTCCGTTCCATCGTCTTCTTCCCAGTTCTTCATGAACAGGCCTTCCACCTCATAACCCTGCTCCATGAGCAGAACGGCGGAAACGGAAGAATCCACGCCGCCGGACATACCGACGATGACGCGCTTCTTTTGTGTGTCAGAAGGGGCTGGATCACGCATAGGATTTCAACGGGAGTCTTTAAAAAGGACGCGATTCTAGCAGGCTCGCGTCTGCAAGGCTAAAGAGAAGGGCGGATCAATTCGAGGCTGTGGCGCTGGCCGGCCAGATAATCGTCGATGCAGCGGATAATCAGCTCGCTGCGCCAGTCTTCGCGCAGGGCCATCAATTCGTCACGGGTCAGCCAGCGGGCGCGCAGAATACCGTCGTCCAGTGGGTAGTCCGGGTGGTGTTGCAGGGCCTTGGCGATGAAGCATACGCGCTGATAGGTCACGCCATTGCTGGGAGCGGTGTACAGGTAAATCCCGACAATCCCGGTGGCTTCGACGTCCCAGCCGGTCTCTTCGAGGGTTTCGCGCACGGCGGCCTCGGTCAGGGTTTCGTTCGGGTCGAGGTGACCGGCGGGCTGGTTGAGCACGGCGCGGCCGCCCTTGAGTTCTTCGACCATCAGGAAGCGGCCGTTGTCTTCGACGATGGTGGCGACGGTGATGTGAGGTAGCCAGGTCATAAAGTGCCTCGATTCAAGGTGTAACGCTGTCTTCAGGCGCGATTGCATTCAGTGTGGGAGCGGGCTTGCTCACGAATACGGCGTGTCAGTTAAAGAGGTATTGACTGATCCACCGCATTCGCGAGCAAGCCCGCTCCCACATTTTGATTGGGTTTCTTCAATAAAAGCGCCATGTCCAGAAACAGAAACCCCGGCACAGGGCCGGGGCTTCTTTGCATCCTTACAACCTTACACCAGCGCAGCGATTGCCGCGTTGAGGGTGGCGCTTGGGCGCATGGCCTTGCTGGTCAGCTCGGCGTTCGGTGCGTAGTAGCCACCGATGTCCACTGGCTTGCCCTGGACAGCGTTGAGCTCGGCAACGATGGTTGCCTCATTCGCGGTCAGGGTCTTGGCCAGTTCGCCAAACTGCGCTTGCAATGCAGTGTCTTCGGTCTGGGCCGCCAGGGCTTGAGCCCAGTACAGCGCCAGGTAGAAGTGGCTGCCGCGGTTGTCGATGTTGCCGACTTTGCGCGATGGCGACTTGTTGTTGTCGAGGAACTGGCCGGTGGCCTGGTCCAGGGTCTTGGACAGCACCAGGGCTTTCGGGTTGTTGTACGTCACACCCAAATGCTCGAGGGATGCGGCCAGGGCGAGGAACTCGCCCAGGGAATCCCAGCGCAGAAAGTTCTCTTCAACCAGTTGCTGCACGTGCTTCGGAGCCGAGCCGCCAGCGCCGGTTTCGAACAGGCCGCCACCGTTCATCAGCGGCACGATCGACAGCATCTTGGCGCTGGTGCCCAGTTCCATGATCGGGAACAGGTCGGTCAGGTAGTCGCGCAGAACGTTGCCGGTCACCGAGATGGTGTCCAGGCCCTTGCGGGTACGCTCCAGGGTGAACTTCATCGCGTCGACCGGCGACATGATGCGGATGTCCAGGCCTTCGGTGTTGTGGTCTTTCAGGTAAGCCTGAACTTTCTCGACCACGACGCCATCGTGCGCGCGCTGTGGGTCCAGCCAGAAGATGGCCGGGGTGTTGCTGGCGCGGGCGCGGTTGACGGCCAGTTTGACCCAGTCCTGGATCGGCGCGTCTTTGGTCTGGCACATGCGGAAGATGTCGCCGGCTTCAACAGCCTGTTCCATCAGCAGGTTGCCCTTGCTGTCGGTGACGCGGACTACGCCGTCAGCCTTGATCTGGAAGGTCTTGTCGTGGGAGCCGTACTCTTCGGCTTTTTTCGCCATCAGGCCAACGTTTGGCACGCTGCCCATGGTAGTTGGGTCGAAGGCGCCATTGGCCTTGCAGTCTTCGATCACTGCCTGGTAGATAGTGGCGTAGCAGCGATCCGGGATCACCGCCTTGGTGTCGTGCAGCTGGCCGTCGGTGCCCCACATCTTGCCGGAGTCACGGATCATGGCAGGCATCGAGGCGTCGACGATGACGTCGCTCGGCACGTGCAGGTTGGTGATGCCTTTGTCGGAGTTGACCATCGCCAGGGAAGGGCGAGCAGCGTATACCGCCTGGATGTCGGCTTCGATCTGCGCTTGCTGATCGGCCGGCAGGGCCTTGATGCGAGCGTACAGGTCGCCGATGCCGTTGTTCAGGTTGAAGCCGATCTGCTCCAGCACCACAGCGTGCTTGGCCAGCGCGTCTTTATAGAACTCGGCAACGATCTGGCCGAACATGATCGGGTCGGAAACCTTCATCATGGTGGCTTTCAGGTGAACCGACAGCAGCACGCCTTGTTTCTTGGCGTCTTCGATTTCAGCGGCGATGAAGCTGCGCAGGGCTTTCTTGCTCAGCACGGCGGTGTCGATGATCTCGCCAGCTTGTACGCTGGTTTTTTCCTTCAGGACGGTAGCGGTACCGTCCTTGGCGATCAGTTCGATCTTGACGGCATCAGCGCCTTCGATCTGAACGGCTTTCTCGCTGCCGTAGAAGTCGCCGTTGCTCATGTGGGCAACGTGGGACTTGGAGTCGGCAGCCCAGGCGCCCATTTTGTGCGGGTGCTTGCGAGCGTAGTTCTTGACCGACAGCGGGGCGCGGCGGTCGGAGTTGCCTTCGCGCAGTACCGGGTTCACGGCGCTGCCCTTGACCTTGTCGTAACGTGCACGGGTTTCTTTTTCCGCGTCGGTGGTTACGGTTTCCGGGTAGTCCGGCAGGGCGTAGCCCTGGGCCTGCAGTTCCTTGATCGCAGCTTGCAGCTGAGGGGTCGAGGCACTGATGTTCGGCAGCTTGATGATGTTGGCTTCAGGGGTAACGGCCAGGTCGCCCAGTTCGGCGAGGTGGTCCGGCACGGCCTTGGCGCCCAGTTGCTCGGGGAAGCTTGCGAGGATGCGCGCGGCCAGGGAAATGTCGCGGGTTTCCACGGCAATATCAGCGGAAGCGGTGAAGGCCTCTACGATAGGCAGCAGTGAATAGGTGGCGAGGGCTGGGGCTTCGTCGGTGAAGGTGTAGATGATCTTCGAGCGGGTGGGCATATTCGGATTAACTCTCTTCTTTGCTGAAAGCATGCGCAGAAACTCGAGATGCGCCGGGTAAAGCGCGTTCGTTCAAAGTCATCCATGAGCGAAATGTCGAAGTTTCTTCGCGGTGATGTTGGGTTGCATCAGTCGAGCGTCAAGCGGGTGAGCTACTGTAGTAGCTCGGCTTTTCTGGCGGAGGGCGTCTGTCTAGAGCGGTCGGCCGTCGTGACTCTTTGGTCAGCGGCGGCATTATACATAGGTCGCTATGCTTACGCCGAGCCTTCATACAAAAGGTGTGTCGTCCATTGGTCTAAAGGTCGCAGGCAGCGGGTTGCGCCTAAAGTCGCATGATGTGCTCAAGATTGGCGCTTTTCCCTTTGCTTTCAAGCTTGTAGGCCGCTAAATATGCTGTTTTCGACGCAAATGTGCAGGGCCTGAGGTTTCAGTCCTCATTTATCTGGAGTAGGCTCGAACGCAGCCAGATGTTCAATCCATAGATGGAGTTCAGCATGGGATACAAGAAGATTCAGGTTCCGGCAGTCGGCGACAAAATCACCGTCAATGCAGACCATTCTCTCAATGTTCCTGACAACCCGATCATCCCCTTCATCGAGGGTGACGGTATTGGCGTCGACATCAGCCCGGTGATGATCAAGGTGGTCGATGCAGCTGTTAACAAGGCTTATGGCGGCAAGCGCAAAATCTCCTGGATGGAGGTGTATGCCGGCGAAAAGGCCACCCAGGTTTACGACCAGGACACCTGGCTGCCCCAGGAAACCCTGGATGCGGTCAAGGACTACGTGGTTTCCATCAAGGGCCCGCTGACCACCCCAGTCGGTGGCGGTATCCGTTCGCTGAACGTGGCCCTGCGCCAACAGCTCGACCTTTATGTGTGCCTGCGCCCGGTGCGCTGGTTCGAAGGCGTGCCAAGCCCGGTCAAGAAGCCAGGCGATGTGGACATGACCATCTTCCGCGAGAACTCCGAGGATATTTACGCCGGCATCGAGTGGAAAGCCGGCTCCCCGGAAGCGATCAAGGTCATCAAGTTCCTGAAGGAAGAGATGGGCGTCACCAAGATCCGTTTCGACCAGAACTGCGGGATCGGCATCAAGCCGGTGTCCCTGGAAGGCACCAAGCGCCTGGCGCGCAAGGCCTTGCAGTATGTCGTGGATAACGACCGCGACTCGCTGACCATTGTGCACAAAGGCAACATCATGAAGTTCACCGAAGGTGCCTTCAAGGAATGGGCCTACGAAGTGGCGGCCGAAGAGTTCGGTGCGACCCTGTTGGATGGCGGCCCGTGGATGCAATTCAAGAACCCGCGCACCGGCAAGAATGTGGTGGTCAAGGACGCCATTGCCGACGCCATGCTCCAGCAGATCCTGCTGCGCCCGGCCGAATACGACGTGATCGCCACCCTTAACCTTAACGGTGACTATCTGTCCGACGCCCTGGCGGCGGAAGTGGGCGGTATCGGTATTGCGCCGGGCGCCAACCTGTCCGACACCGTGGCGATGTTCGAAGCCACCCACGGTACTGCGCCGAAGTATGCCGGCAAGGACCAGGTCAACCCGGGTTCGCTGATCCTGTCGGCGGAAATGATGTTGCGCCACATGGGCTGGACCGAAGCGGCCGACCTGATCATCAAGGGCACCAACGGCGCAATTTCGGCCAAGACCGTGACCTATGACTTCCACCGCTTGATGGACGGCGCCAAGTTGCTGTCGTCGTCGGCGTTCGGGGATGCGCTGATTTCGCATATGTAAGCTGATACAGAGGCGTAAAAAACCGGCCTTATGGGCCGGTTTTTTTTAGAGCGTTTGCTCAGTGGCTGATCAGGCCAGTTGTCTTTTTGATTTTTGAGCGACGCCCTCTTTGGGGGTAGTGGCGCTGACTGGAGCGCTGATATTCACTGCGTGCAAGCCCTTGGGTCCCTGAATGATGTCGAAGGAAACCGGTTGCCCTGCCTTTAGTGTCTTGTAGCCATCCATTTGGATAGCCGAGTAATGCGCAAATAGGTCGTCAGTCTTGTCGTCTTCGTTGATGAAGCCGTAACCCTTGGCATTGTTGAACCACTTGACCTTACCGCTCGCCATGCCCATATCCCTCTGCACCAGACTCCATCACTGGAGTATCATCCAGTTTATCCGTCCTAACCCGAATAAATAAGGTTGACTGCGCGGACCTTTTTTACCCACTGTGGGTTCTATTGGTTGTAACACTGATTTGCCGATAGTCAAGGCGACCAGTCGGTCAGAGTTGAAATTCTGACAGGTCGCCCCCACCACTGTATTTGAACCACTGACGAACCTTTCTTTCCATGCATGCAATCAGCCAGATTCGACTAACATTCAATCAGGATCGCCCGGATCATCAAGAAGACGACGACGGTTCTGCAGGCATTGCTGTCCAGGAGGCCAAGCCTGCTTTACAGGCGCCGCCGATGTACAAGGTGGTTTTGTTCAATGATGACTACACACCGATGGATTTCGTCGTCGAAGTGCTCGAGGTGTTTTTTAACCTGAACCGCGAGTTGGCGACCAAGGTAATGCTGGCCGTTCACACAGAAGGACGGGCAGTATGTGGAGTGTTTACCCGCGACATCGCCGAGACAAAGGCCATGCAGGTCAACCAGTACGCCAGGGAAAGCCAGCATCCGCTACTCTGTGAAATCGAGAAGGACGGTTAACTCCGACCACTTGGGTATGAGGTGAAGCTATGTTAAACCGCGAGCTCGAAGTCACCCTCAATCTTGCCTTCAAGGAGGCCCGTTCGAAGCGTCATGAATTCATGACCGTCGAACACCTGCTGCTGGCACTTTTGGATAACGAAGCTGCCGCCACCGTACTGCGTGCGTGTGGTGCCAATCTCGACAAACTCAAGCATGACCTGCAGGAGTTTATCGACTCCACCACGCCGTTGATCCCCGTTCATGACGAGGACCGCGAGACCCAGCCAACCCTGGGCTTCCAGCGGGTACTGCAGCGTGCCGTTTTCCACGTACAGAGCTCCGGCAAGCGCGAAGTCACAGGGGCCAATGTGCTCGTGGCGATCTTCAGCGAGCAGGAAAGCCAGGCTGTGTTCCTGCTCAAGCAGCAAAGCGTTGCCCGTATTGATGTCGTCAACTACATCGCCCATGGCATTTCCAAGGTGCCGGGGCATGGCGATCACTCGGAAGGTGAGCAGGATATGCAGGATGACGAGGGCGGTGAGTCTTCTTCTTCGAGCAACCCGCTGGACGCTTATGCCAGCAACCTCAACGAACTGGCGCGCCAGGGGCGGATCGATCCGCTGGTAGGGCGTGAGCTGGAAGTTGAGCGCGTGGCGCAGATCCTGGCGCGTCGCCGCAAGAACAACCCGTTGTTGGTCGGTGAGGCAGGCGTGGGTAAAACCGCGATTGCCGAAGGCCTGGCCAAACGCATTGTTGATAACCAGGTGCCCGACCTGCTGGCCAACAGCGTCGTCTACTCCCTTGACCTGGGCGCGTTACTCGCCGGGACCAAGTACCGTGGCGACTTCGAGAAGCGCTTCAAGGCGCTGCTCGGTGAGCTGAAAAAACGCCCGCAGGCGATCCTGTTCATTGACGAAATCCACACCATCATCGGTGCCGGTGCGGCTTCCGGTGGGGTGATGGATGCTTCGAACCTGCTCAAGCCGCTGCTGTCTTCGGGCGATATCCGTTGCATCGGCTCGACCACGTTCCAGGAATTCCGCGGGATCTTCGAAAAAGACCGTGCCCTGGCGCGCCGCTTCCAGAAAGTGGATGTGTCCGAGCCTTCGGTAGAAGACACCATTGGCATCCTGCGCGGGCTCAAGGGGCGCTTTGAAGCGCACCATGGCATCGAGTACACCGATGAGGCGCTGCGTGCAGCCGCCGAACTGGCATCGCGCTACATCAATGACCGGCACATGCCGGACAAGGCCATCGACGTGATCGACGAGGCGGGTGCCTACCAGCGCCTGCAGCCGGTAGAGAAGCGTGTGAAACGCATCGACGTGCCTCAGGTCGAGGATATCGTGGCGAAGATCGCGCGGATTCCGCCAAAACACGTCAACACCTCCGATCGGGAGCTGCTGCGTAACCTGGAGCGCGACCTCAAGCTGACGGTGTTTGGTCAGGATGCAGCCATCGACTCGCTGTCCACCGCGATCAAGCTGTCCCGCGCTGGCCTCAAGTCGCCGGACAAGCCGGTCGGTTCGTTCCTGTTCGCCGGGCCTACCGGCGTCGGCAAGACCGAAGCGGCGCGGCAATTGGCCAAGGCCATGGGGATCGAGCTGGTGCGTTTCGACATGTCCGAGTACATGGAGCGTCACACCGTGTCGCGCCTGATCGGTGCGCCTCCGGGCTATGTCGGCTTCGACCAGGGCGGCCTGTTGACCGAGGCGATCACCAAGCAGCCACATTGCGTACTGCTGCTCGATGAAATCGAGAAGGCGCACCCGGAAGTCTTCAACCTGCTGTTGCAGGTCATGGACCACGGCACCCTGACCGACAACAACGGGCGCAAGGCGGACTTCCGCAACGTGATCGTGATCATGACCACCAACGCCGGTGCCGAAACAGCCGCGCGGGCTTCCATTGGCTTTACTCATCAGGATCACTCTTCCGACGCCATGGAAGTGATCAAGAAGAGTTTCACGCCGGAATTCCGCAACCGCCTGGACACCATCATCCAGTTTGGTCGCCTCAGCCATGAGGTCATCAAAAGCGTGGTGGACAAGTTCCTCACCGAGCTCCAGGCGCAGTTGGAAGACAAGCGCGTGCAGCTGGAAGTCTCGGACGCGGCGCGCAACTGGCTGGCGGAAGGTGGCTACGACGCGGCAATGGGCGCTCGGCCAATGGCTCGCCTGATCCAGGACAAGATCAAGCGCCCACTGGCGGAAGAGATCCTGTTCGGCGAACTGGCAGACCATGGTGGCGTGGTGCATATCGATCTGAAGGACGGCGAGTTGACCTTCGACTTCGAAACCACGGCTGAAATGGCCTGATAGCTGACGCAACAAAACAAAAAGGCGCCGAGAGGCGCCTTTTTGCTGTCTTGAAACCGATGCAGATCAAATGTGGGAGCGGGCTTGCTCGCGAATGCGGTGTGCCAGTCGACACAGTCAGTGACTGATATGCCGCATTCGCGAGCAAGCCCGCTCCCACAAGGGATTGCTGGTTTCAGGTAAATCGCGCGCACACAAAAACGCCCGGCATAACCGGGCGTTTTGTATTGACTTGATTAACGGGCGCGGTAAGTGATGCGCCCTTTGCTCAGGTCATAGGGCGTCAGTTCGACGCGCACTTTGTCACCGGTAAGAATACGAATGTAGTTCTTGCGCATCTTGCCGGAGATATGCGCGGTTACGACGTGCCCATTTTCCAACTCCACACGAAACATGGTGTTGGGCAGGGTGTCGACGACAGTGCCTTCCATTTCGAAGCTGTCTTCTTTCGACATGCAGTAAAGCCCTCGGTATCCAGTGAATGGCCCGGTGCAACTGCGCCAGGCAAAAGCGGCGTGCATTGTGCCCGAAAAAGGGTGTTTAAGCCAAGAGGTTCTAGTTCAACGTGACCCATCTTTGGTTAATTAGCAGCTCAATGGGCCGATATTGGGTCTTGTAGTTCATCTTTTTGCAGTTTTTTATCCAGTATCCGAGGTACACCGCCTCCAATTCCAGGCGCAAGGCTTCACCGATCTGCCACAGGATCGCAAAGCGTCCCAGGCTGCGCCGTTCCTCGGCGGGCTCATAAAAGGTGTAGACCGCCGACAGGCCATTGGGCAGCAGGTCAGTCACGGCGACCGCCACCAGTCGTCCCTCCAGCCGAAACTCATAGAAGCGCGAGAAGGGCAGATCGCGCACCAGGAAGGTGGAAAACTGGTCGCGGCTGGGCGGGAACATGTCGCCGTCGGCGTGGCGCTGTTCGATGTAGCGTTGGTAAAGGTCGAAATATTCTTCGCTGAAGCCGGGTTTGGTGGCGGTAACGGTCAGGTCGGCGTTGCGCTTCAGGATGCGTTTCTGGTTGCGGTCCGGAAGGAACTGCGCCACCGGGATGCGCGCCGGTACGCAGGCGTTGCAGTTCTGGCAGTGCGGCCGGTAAAGGTGGTCGCCGCTGCGCCGGAAGCCCATTTCCGACAAATCGGCATACACATGCACGTCCATCGGCTGGCTGGGGTCGAGGAACAGCGTGGTGGCCTGCTCATCGGGCAGATAGCTGCATGAGTGGGGTTGAGTGGCATAAAACTTCAAACGCGCCAACTCGGTCATGATCAACCCTCGGATAAGCTTTGAAATAAGTGTAAGCCAGGTGTGGGGAAGTCGCCTAGGAAACCCACGGAGCAGAGCTGGTTTGGTCCAAATGGTCGCGCAGGTAGTTGGCGAAGTCGCTGCGGGGAATGGCGCGGGCGCCGAGGCTGTGCAGGTGATCGGTGGGCATCTGGCAGTCGATCAGCACAAAGCCCCAGGCCTGTAGTTGCCGAACCAGGGTGGCAAAGCCGTATTTCGAGGCGTTGTCGGCGCGACTGAACATGGACTCGCCGAAAAACAACTGGCCCATCGCCAGGCCGTACAGGCCGCCCACCAGTTCGCCCGCGTCCCACACCTCCACCGAATGCGCATAACCGCGCTGGTGCAGTTGTAGGTAGGCGTTCTGCATGGCTTCGGTGATCCAGGTGCCATCGGCATAACTGCGCGGCGCCGCGCACGCCTGGATGACCGCAGCGAAGTCCTGGTCGAAGGTCACCGTGTAACGCTGCTGGCGCAACAATTTGCCGAGGCTGCGGGAAACGTGCAGCTCATCGGGGAACAGTACGGTGCGTGGGTCGGGCGACCACCAGAGGATGGGCTGGCCTTCCGAGAACCAGGGAAAGCAGCCGTGGCGGTAGGCCTGGATCAGGCGGTCGGCCGACAGGTCGCCACCGGCCGCGAGCAGGCCATTGGGTTCGCGCATGGCCTTGGCCAGCGGTGGGAAGGTCAGGGTGTTGCGTTGTAACCAGGTCAGCATGGCATCCAGGCTTACGGAAGGGGAGGGCGGAAACGGCGATGTTGTCCGTTGCAAGAGCTGTGATTATTGTCGACGAAACGCTCTGGGGCTACCCCGAACATGGGATCGGTGCAGATAAGCATGAACGGGTGTTTCTGCAACTCTATGCCGGGGGCGTGGTCGTAATCGCGTACGTCGGTCGGCAAGCTAGCCTGGATTGGCAAAAACAGCTCATAAGCCTTTGTCAGTAAAGACAATGCATGCTCAAATTGAACGTTATGAAATTGAGCATTGGCTATGCTGTGTAACGTAGGGCCAAGTGCGTGGCATCGCGCGCACAAACCCGTACAATGCGGCCATTGGGGCGTTATCGCCGTTTCATGAATCAGTAGCAGGGTGTTAAAAGTAGCTCCACTGGCACTCGTTCATTTTTTACCTGCCCGGATTGGGCAGTGTTTTGCAGTCATTCAACAGATGGACGCGCTAAAGGCGCAGGAAAAGACCCGTTTTGAAGAAATCCGCCGCAACACCTAAAGCCGCAGTCGTGCCCGCCTGGCGCCAGCACCTGCACTACCGACTCAAGGAAGGTGCACTAATCGCCATCGGCGCGCTGTGCCTGTTCCTGATGATGGCCTTGCTCACCTATGGCAAGGACGATCCAGGCTGGAGCCACAACAGCAAGATCGAAGACGTGCAGAACTTCGGTGGTCCGGCCGGCTCCTACAGCGCCGACATCCTGTTCATGGTGCTGGGTTACTTCGCTTACATCTTCCCGTTGCTGCTGGCCATCAAGACCTGGCAGATCTTCCGCCAGCGTCACGAGCCGTGGCAATGGAGCGGCTGGCTGTTCTCCTGGCGCCTGATCGGCCTGGTGTTCCTGGTGTTGTCCGGCGCGGCCCTGGCCCATATCCATTTCCATGCACCTACCGGTCTGCCGGCCGGTGCCGGCGGCGCTCTGGGCGAAAGCCTCGGCGACCTGGCCCGCAGGACCCTGAACATCCAGGGCAGCACCCTGATGTTTATTGCGCTGTTCCTGTTCGGCCTCACCGTGTTTACCGACCTGTCCTGGTTCAAGGTCATGGACGTGACCGGCAAGATCACCCTCGACCTGCTCGAACTGTTCCAGGGCGCGGCCAATCGCTGGTGGTCGGCCCGGGTGGACCGCAAACGCATGGTTGCGCAACTGCGCGAGGTGGATACCCGCGTCAACGAGGTGGTAGCCCCGAGCACGCCGGACCGGCGTGAGCAGGCCAAGGTCAAGGAACGCCTGATCGAACGCGAGCAGGCCCTGACCAAGCACATGTCGGACCGCGAGAAGCAAGTGCCGCCGGTGATTGCCCCTGCGCCGCCGAAGGCCCCCGAGCCAAGCCACCGCGTGCAGAAAGAGAAACAGGCGCCGTTGTTTGTCGACAGCGCCGTGGAAGGCACCTTGCCGCCGATCTCGATTCTTGATCCTGCGGAAAAGAAACAGCTCAATTACTCCCCTGAATCCCTGGCGGCCGTCGGCCACCTGCTGGAAATCAAGCTCAAGGAATTCGGCGTCGAAGTCTCGGTGGATTCGATCCACCCGGGCCCGGTGATTACCCGCTACGAAATCCAGCCGGCTGCCGGCGTCAAGGTCAGCCGCATTTCCAACCTGGCCAAGGATCTGGCGCGTTCGCTGGCCGTGACCAGCGTGCGGGTGGTGGAAGTGATTCCGGGCAAGACCACCGTCGGTATCGAGATTCCCAACGAAGACCGGCAGATCGTGCGCTTCTCCGAAGTGCTGTCGACCCCGGAATACGACAACTTCAAATCGCCGGTCACCCTGGCCCTGGGCCACGACATCGGCGGCAAGCCGGTGATCACCGACCTGGCGAAAATGCCTCACTTGCTGGTTGCCGGTACCACCGGTTCCGGTAAGTCGGTGGGTGTGAACGCGATGATCCTGTCGATCCTGTTCAAGTCGGGCCCGGATGACGCCAAGCTGATCATGATCGACCCGAAAATGCTTGAGCTGTCGATCTACGAAGGGATTCCACACCTGTTGTGCCCGGTGGTGACCGACATGAAGGATGCGGCCAACGCCCTGCGCTGGAGCGTTGCCGAGATGGAGCGGCGCTACAAGCTGATGGCGAAGATGGGTGTGCGTAACCTGTCGGGCTTCAACGCCAAGGTCAAGGAAGCCCAGGACGCCGGCACGCCGCTGACCGACCCGTTGTACAAGCGTGAAAGCATCCACGACGAAGCGCCGCTGTTGACCAAATTGCCGACCATCGTGGTGGTGGTCGACGAATTTGCCGACATGATGATGATCGTCGGCAAGAAGGTCGAAGAGCTGATCGCCCGTATCGCCCAGAAGGCGCGGGCCGCCGGGATCCACTTGATCCTCGCGACCCAGCGTCCGTCGGTGGACGTGATCACCGGCCTGATCAAGGCCAACATCCCGACCCGCATGGCGTTCCAGGTGTCGAGCAAGATCGATTCCCGGACCATCATCGACCAGGGCGGCGCCGAGCAACTGCTGGGCCACGGTGACATGCTCTACATGCCGCCGGGCACCAGTTTGCCGATCCGTGTCCACGGCGCGTTCGTCTCCGACGATGAGGTGCACCGTGTGGTGGAAGCCTGGAAACTGCGTGGCGCCCCGGAATACAACGACGACATCCTCGCCGGCGTCGAAGAGGCTGGCAGCGGCTTCGACGGTGGCAGCGGCGGTGGCGACGATGATGCCGAGACCGATGCGCTCTACGACGAAGCGGTGCAGTTCGTGCTTGAAAGCCGCCGCGCCTCGATCTCCGCCGTACAGCGCAAGCTGAAGATTGGCTACAACCGCGCTGCCCGCATGATCGAAGCCATGGAAATGGCCGGCGTGGTCACCTCGATGAACACCAACGGCTCGCGCGAAGTGATTGCGCCAGCGCAGATGCGTGACTGATTACGTGCCGCGTGGCAACACGCGGCACGCCTTGCAACCGAATCTAAGAGGACTCCCATGCGTCTTATCCGCATGCTGTTGTTGCCTGCATTGGCCCTGACTGCTGTTTCGGCTCATGCTGACCCGGCTTCCGTCGCCAGCCTGAAAAACCTGTTGGACAAATCCCAGACCCTGACCGCGCGCTTCTCCCAGCTTACGCTGGATGCCGGTGGCACCCAGTTGCAGGAAACCGCCGGCGAGATGGCTGTGCAGCGCCCAGGGCTGTTCTACTGGCACACAGAAGGCAAGGCCGAGCAGACCATCGTCTCTGACGGCCAAAAAGTCACCCTGTGGGACCCGGACCTGGAGCAGGCGACCATCAAGAAGCTCGACCCGCGCCTGAACCAGACGCCAGCGCTGTTGCTGTCGGGCGATGTGTCGAAGATCAACGACAGCTTCGACATTACCTCCAAGCAGACCAGCAACGTGATTGAATTCACCCTTAAGCCGAAATCCAAGGACACGCTCTTTGACACGCTGTCCCTGTCGTTTGGCAACGGCGTGATCAACAACATGCGCCTGGTTGACAGCGTCGGCCAGCGCACCGATATCCTGTTCTCCGGGGTCAAGGCCAACCAGCCGGTACCGGCATCCAAGTTCAAGTTCGACATCCCGAAGGGTGCCGACGTGATCCAGGAATAAACTGCCCAGAGGTTTCAAACGCTGCCCATGGACCTGTTTCGAAGTGACCCGATTGCTCAGCCTCTGGCGGCGCGCCTGCGCTCGACCAACCTGGACGAGTACGTCGGGCAGGAACACCTGCTCGCCCGCGGCAAGCCTTTGCGCGAGGCCCTTGAGCAGGGTGCGCTGCACTCGATGATTTTCTGGGGGCCGCCGGGCGTGGGTAAAACCACCCTGGCGCGGCTCCTGGCAAAAGTCTCGGATGCACACTTCGAGACGGTCTCGGCGGTGCTGGCCGGGGTCAAGGAGATCCGCCAGGCGGTGGAAGTCGCCAAGCAGCAGGCCGGGCAGTACGGCAAGCGCACCATCCTGTTCGTCGACGAAGTGCATCGCTTCAACAAGTCGCAGCAGGATGCGTTCTTGCCGTATGTCGAAGACGGCACGCTGATCTTTATTGGTGCCACCACCGAAAACCCGTCTTTTGAACTGAACAATGCCTTGCTGTCCCGGGCGCGTGTCTATGTGCTCAAGAGCCTCGACGAAGCCGCGATGCAGAAGCTCTTGCAGCGTGCGCTGAACGAAGACAAGGGCCTGGGCAAGCGCCAGTTGAGTGTCAGTGAGGAAGGCTTCAAGATCCTGCTGACTGCTGCGGATGGCGACGGTCGACGTTTTCTCAATCTGCTGGAAAACGCTTCCGACCTGGCCGAGGATGGCAGCGAAATCGGCGTCGACTTGCTGCAGAGCCTGTTGGGCGACACCCGCCGGCGTTTCGACAAGGGCGGCGAAGCGTTCTACGACCAGATTTCCGCGTTGCACAAGTCTGTGCGCGGCTCAAACCCAGACGGCGCGCTGTACTGGTTTGCGCGGATGATCGACGGCGGTTGCGACCCGCTGTACCTGGCCCGGCGCGTGGTGCGCATGGCCAGTGAAGATATCGGCAATGCCGACCCGCGTGCGCTGAGCCTGTGCCTGGCCGCCTGGGAAGTGCAGGAACGCCTGGGCAGCCCGGAAGGCGAGTTGGCGGTGGCCCAGGCCATCACCTATCTGGCCTGCGCACCGAAGAGCAACGCGGTGTACATGGGCTTCAAGTCCGCCCTGCGTGCTGCCGCCGAGCATGGTTCCCTGGAAGTGCCGCTGCACCTGCGCAATGCGCCGACCAAGCTGATGAAGCAACTCGGCTACGGCGATGAATACCGCTACGCCCACGATGAGCCGGACGCCTATGCGGCTGGCGAAGATTACTTCCCGGATGACCTTGAGCCGCAGCCGTTCTACCAGCCGGTGCCCCGCGGCCTGGAGCTGAAGATCGGCGAAAAGCTCAATCACCTTGCCCAACTTGACCGGCTCAGTCCGAAACAGCGGAGAAAGTAGTGCTCAGAACGATTCTTGCCGTGTCCGTGGCCGGCATCGCTGGTACATTATTGCGTTTCGCCACCAGCACGTGGGTCAGCGCCAATTGGCCGAAGCATTTTTATGCGGCGACCCTGGCGGTCAACCTGGTGGGCTGTTTGATCATCGGCTTGTTGTACGGGTGGTTTCTGCTTCGCCCGGAAGTGCCGATTGAGATTCGTGCCGGCTTGATTGTCGGTTTTGTAGGCGGTCTGACGACCTTTTCATCCTTTTCACTGGACACGCTACGCCTTCTGGAAAGCGGGCAGGCACCGGTCGCCTTCGGGTACCTGGCCGTCAGCGTGTTCGGCGGGCTGCTCGCCACCTGGGCTGGCCTGTCCTTGACCAAACTTTGATAAACGAGAGACCGACATGCTCGATTCCAAACTGTTACGTAGCAACCTTCAGGACGTAGCGGACCGCCTGGCATCCCGTGGCTTTGCCTTGGATGTTGCGCGCATCGAAGCGCTGGAAGAACAGCGCAAGACCGTCCAGACCCGCACCGAAGCACTGCAGGCTGAGCGTAATGCGCGTTCCAAATCCATCGGTCAGGCCAAGCAGCGCGGCGAAGACATCGCGCCGTTGATGGCGGACGTCGAGCGTATGGCTGGCGAGTTGGCTTCCGGCAAAGTCGAGCTGGACGTTATCCAGACCGAACTGGACTCGATCCTGCTGGGCATCCCGAACCTGCCGCACGAATCCGTGCCAATCGGCGAAGACGAAGACGGCAACGTCGAAGTCCGTCGCTGGGGCACGCCAAAAACCTTCGATTTCGAGATCAAGGACCACGTCGCCCTGGGCGAACTGACCGGTGGCCTGGACTTCGAAACGGCGGCCAAAATGTCCGGCGCGCGCTTTGCCTTGCTGCGTGGCCCGATCGCACGCATGCACCGCGCCCTGGCGCAGTTCATGATCAACCTGCACACCGGCGAGCACGGCTACGAAGAGGCTTACACCCCGTACCTGGTCCAGGCTCCGGCGCTGATGGGCACCAGCCAGCTGCCGAAATTCGAGGAAGACCTGTTCAAGATCAGCCGCGATGGCGAAGCCGACTTGTACCTGATCCCGACCGCCGAAGTGTCGCTGACCAATATCGTGGCCGGGGAAATCCTCGACGCCAAGCAGCTGCCGATCAAGTTTGTCGCCCACTCGCCATGCTTTCGCAGCGAAGCCGGTGCATCGGGCCGCGACACCCGCGGCATGATTCGCCAGCACCAGTTCGACAAGGTCGAGATGGTGCAGGTTGTCGAGCCGTCGACTTCCATGGAAGCGCTGGAAGGCCTGACCGCCAACGCCGAACGCGTCCTGCAACTGCTGGAGCTGCCGTACCGCGTTCTGGCCCTGTGCACCGGCGACATGGGTTTCAGTGCCGTGAAGACTTACGACCTGGAAGTGTGGGTGCCGAGCCAGGACAAATACCGCGAGATTTCGTCGTGCTCCAACTGCGGTGATTTCCAGGCCCGTCGCATGCAGGCGCGTTTCCGTAACCCGGAAACCGGCAAGCCCGAGCTGGTCCACACCCTCAACGGTTCGGGCCTGGCAGTAGGCCGTACCCTGGTGGCCGTGCTGGAAAACTACCAGCAGGCTGACGGTTCGATCCGCGTGCCTGAAGTGCTCAAGCCGTACATGGCGGGCGTTGAGGTCATCGGCTAAATGGAATTTCTGCCGCTGTTTCATAACCTGCGCGGCAGTCGTGTGTTGGTCGTCGGTGGCGGGGAGATTGCCTTGCGCAAATCCCGGCTGCTGGCCGACGCCGGCGCGTTGTTGCGGGTGGTTGCTCCCCAGATTGAAGACCAGTTGCGTGAACTGGTGCAGGGCAGTGGCGGTGAACTGATTTTGCGTGGTTATCAGGAGGCCGACCTCGACGGTTGCACCCTGATCATCGCGGCGACCGACGACGAGCCGCTGAACGCGCAAGTGTCCAGCGATGCCCGGCGTCGTTGCGTACCGGTCAATGTGGTGGATGCGCCGGCCTTGTGCAGCGTGATCTTCCCGGCGATTGTCGACCGTTCGCCGTTGGTGATCGCAGTGTCCAGCGGCGGCGATGCGCCGGTGCTTGCACGCTTGATCCGCGCCAAGCTGGAAACCTGGATTCCGTCGACTTACGGCCAGTTGGCCGGGCTGGCGGCGCGGTTTCGCAGCCAGGTCAAAGGCTTGTTCCCGGATGTGCAGCAACGTCGCGCGTTCTGGGAAGATGTCTTCCAGGGCCCGATTGCTGATCGGCAACTGGCCGGGCAGGGCGATGAAGCCGAGCGTCTGCTGGTGGAGAAAATCAACGGCGCGCCGCCCCACGCACCGGGCGAAGTCTACCTGGTGGGCGCAGGCCCGGGTGATCCGGACCTGCTGACGTTCCGCGCCTTGCGCTTGATGCAACAGGCCGACGTGGTGCTGTACGACCGCCTGGTGGCGCCGGCGATTCTTGAGCTGTGCCGTCGCGATGCCGAGCGGGTGTATGTCGGCAAGCGGCGCGCCGACCATGCGGTGCCGCAGGACCAGATCAACCAGCAACTGGTGGACCTGGCCAGGCAAGGCAAGCGCGTGCTGCGGCTCAAGGGTGGCGACCCGTTCATCTTTGGGCGTGGCGGTGAAGAGATCGAAGAGCTGGCGGCCCATGGCATCCCGTTCCAGGTGGTGCCGGGTATTACCGCGGCCAGTGGTTGCGCGGCGTATGCCGGTATTCCGCTGACCCACCGTGACTATGCGCAATCGGTTCGCTTCATTACCGGGCACTTGAAGGACGGGACTTCGGACCTGCCGTGGAGTGACTTGGTGGGCCCTTCGCAGACCCTGGTGTTCTACATGGGCTTGATCGGGTTGCCGATCATCTGCGAACAGCTGATCAAGCATGGTCGTTCGGCGGATACGCCGGCGGCGTTGATCCAGCAGGGCACCACGTCCAACCAGCGGGTGTTTACCGGCACCCTGGCTGACCTGCCACGCATGGTGGCGGAACATGAGGTTCATGCGCCGACACTGGTGATTGTGGGAGAAGTGGTGCAGTTGCGTGAGAAGCTGAAGTGGTTTGAAGGCGCTCAGTCGCAAGTCTGACACGTCTCCTGTGGCGAGACCGTCTCTGTGGCGAGGGAGCTTGCTGTGGGGAGGGAGCTTGCTGTGGCGAGGGAGCTTGCTCCCGCTGGAGTGCGAAGCGCTCCCAGGATTTTGGGGCCGCTGCTCAGCCCAGCGGGAGCAAGCTCCCTCGCCACAGGGTTTGTCAGCTCAAGATGCCTTTTCCGCTCAGTCTCGCGCGGTCATGCTCCGCCTCAAACGTCTGCAACGGCCCCTTCGGCACAATCCCCGTCGGATTAATCGTGCGGTGACTGGCGTAGTAATGCCCCTTGATGTGAGCAAAATCCACCGTCTCGGCAATCCCCGGCCACTGATACAACTCCCTTAGCCAGTTCGACAGGTTCGGATAATCCGCAATCCGTCGCAGGTTGCATTTGAAGTGGCTGTAGTACACCGCATCAAACCGAATCGCCGTGGTGAAAAGCCTTACATCGGCTTCAGTCAGGTATTCTCCCGCCAGGTAACGATGCTCACCCAAGTGCTGCTCAAGGTGATCCAGTTCGGCAAACACATCATCAAATGCGGCCTCATAAGCCTTTTGTGACGTGGCAAAGCCTGCGCGGTACACACCGTTGTTCACGGCGGGATAGATTCGATCGTTCAGTGCATCAATGGTCGAGCGCTGGGCTTCGGGATAGAAATCCAGTTGATTGCCGGTCAGTTCATTAAACGCACTGTTGAACATGCGAATAATCTCCGCCGACTCATTGCTGACAATCCGCTTGCGCTTCTTGTCCCACAACACCGGCACCGTGACCCGCCCGGTGTAGCTGGCGGTGTCGGCGGTGTAGCGTTGGTGCATGAAGGTGAAGTCGTCAAGCTTGTCGCCGCTGGAGCCATGGGCCTTGTCGAAGGTCCAGCCGTTTTCCAGCATCAGCCAACTGACCACGGATACATCGATCAAGCTCTCCAGGCCTTTGAGCTTGCGCAGGATCAATGTGCGGTGCGCCCAGGGGCAGGCGAGGGATACGTATAAATGGTAGCGACCGGCTTCAGCCGCGAAACCGCCTTCGCCGGTCGGGCCGGGTTCACCATCGGCGGTCACCCAGTTGCGGCGTTGCGCCTGCTCCCGTTGGAAGGCGCCGTCTGCGCTACTTTCGTACCACTGGTCATGCCAGCGTCCTTCGATCAGCAAACCCATGACTGACTCCTTGGCTAATAAGCGTTGGAGTGCAGTCTAAAGGTCTGACTTCGAACAAAAAGCGCAAAGGGTGGGGGTTAATGATCGACTAAATCGATTTGTCCCGGGCATCCCAGTACTGCTGGGCCAGTTCGAACGCCTGTTCCCGCGGGTGGCCGAGGCCGCGCAAGGCCAGGGCCATGGTGGCGATCAGTGCCAGTTGCGGGTAGGTGTCCTGCACCTCACCGCGCCATAGCGCCTTCAAATGCTCGGGCTCCAGGGCCGCAGGCTTGACGTGGCGCTGGGCGGAGAGGGCGGGCCACTCTTCATCCCAGCTTTCGCCGCCGGTAGTGCCGTACAGGTGGCTGATGGTGTCCGGGTTGATCTCGATCTCGCCGCCGTCGCCCTTGACCACAATGGTGTTGTCGCCAAGCAGGCCGCTGGCATCGCGGTGTACGCCCTGGTAGCCCGGGTGGAAGATGCTTTGCAGGCCGCAGCGGGCGCTCAACGGGTTGAGGATGCGCGCCAGTGAATGGATCGGCGAGCGCAGGCCCAGGGTGTTGCGCAGGTCGATCATGCGCTGCAGTTGCGGCGCCCAGTCCCCCAGGGGAATAAACGCCAGGTTGCCCTGTTCAAGGGCCGCTTCCACCTGTTGCCAATTGCGGCACAACGGAATCTGCAAGCCATCCAGCAACTGCTCGGTGTAGAGCCGGCCTGCCGTATGCGCGCCGCCGCCGTGCATCAGGATACGCACGCCGTTCTGTGCCAGGCACTTGGCTGCCAGCAGGTACCACGGCAGGTGGCGTTTTTTACCGGCGTAGGTCGGCCAGTCGACATCCACATTGAGCGACGGTGCATTCAGGCGCTCGCGCACGGCTTCGGTGAAGCCTGCGAGTTCTTCCGGGCTTTCTTCCTTGTGCCGCAGCAGCATGAGGAAGGCGCCGAGCTGGGTGTCTTCGACCTTCTCGTCCAGCAACATGCCCATGGCTTCCCGGGCTTCCTCACGGGTGAGGTTGCGGGCGCCGCGCTTGCCTTTGCCGAGGATGCGCACGAACGGCGCGAACGGGTGCTCAGCAGGGGTTTCAGTGATCAACGGGGCAAAATCAGTCATAAGCAATTCGTCGGCCTGGGCAGGCCCGCCAGCTTGGCGGCGAGTTTGGCGGGAGTGCCTTTGAACAGTCGGTTGAGGTGCAGGCTGTTGCCCTTTTCCGGGCCCAGCTTCAAGGCGGTGTACTTGATCAGCGGGCGGGCGGCGGGCGACAGCTGGAATTCGTCGTAAAAGCCGCGCAGCAGTTCGAGGATTTCCCAGTGTTCCGGGGTCAGCTCCAGCGCTTCGGTAGTGGCGAGGGCGTTGGCCACGTCGCTGGACCACTCGGTCAGGTCGACGAGGTAGCCGTCCTTGTCCAGTTCGAGGGTGCGTTCACCTACGGTCAAAGTGTTCATAGCCAGGTGTTGACCTTGTCATAGTCGATCGACAGCTGGACGAACGCCGGGTAATCGACACTGCCGGCCCATTCAGGCACGGCGAGGTTACGCGCCTGGCTGTCTTCGGCCAGTACAAACACTTTCACGCCCCTGGCCTGCAGGGCCTGGCAAGGCGCGCTGGCGGGTTGCAGGGCGTAGGCGCCGTCGCCGCACAGCAGGATCGCATCCTGGGTGCCACAGAGGCGCAGGCAGCTGTCCAGCCGGCTGTCGGTAAAAGGCGAGTGGGATACCACATGCAAGGTCGACATCAGAGGGTAATCACCTGGTCGTAACGGTCAATCATCTGTGAAATTTGTTCACTGCTCAGCGGCTGTGCGTTGCCGGAGGTGGCCAGCCCGCGCACGGCGAGGCTATGGCTGCAGGCAAACACCTCTTCGACGCCAAATAATTCCAGGGCCTGGAGGTTGGCGCTCAGGTCTTTCTGTTGCACGGCCCTGGCGTCCTGGCTCGCGGCCAGTTGAAACACGCCGTCATCCAGAAACAACAGGCCAATCGGCAAATCAAACGCGCCGCCAGCCAATACGATATCCAGCGCTTCACGGGCGCTGGGGCCGGACCACGGCGCCTGTCGGCTGATCACCAGCAAGGATTTCGACATGTCACGGCCCTCCGAAGCAGATCAAGCGGTCAGCGGACTGGGCGGCGTCATGCAACTGCCCAAGCCCGGACAATGCCCAAGGCGCGTCCAGGTTCACCGCGCTGCGCTGATAACGGGTGGCCTCTTCGGCATTCAGCACGCCACGGCGCAGGGCCGCGGCGATGCACACCACGCCATCGAGCTGATGCCCGCTGACAAACTCGCGCCACTGACGGGCGATATCCTGCTCATCCTGCGGCGCAACAATGTTAGTGGACGCGCTGTAGACGCCATCCTGATAAAAAAACAGCCGCACAATCTCATGTCCACCCGCCAGCGCCGCCTGGGCGAACAGCAAGGCACGGCGCGAGGAGGGCGCATGGGCGGCGGAAAAAAGCGCAATCGCGAACTTCATGGAACACTCTGAAGGCAAAACCTGTGGCAATGATAAAGCCGCAGGCAACAAAAAGCCCGCCGAAGCGGGCTTTTTGCGTGCGGCTGCGATCAGTCGTCGCGGCCCATGATGCCGAAGATCTGCAACAGGCTGATAAACAGGTTGTAGATCGATACATACAGGCTGATGGTGGCCATGATGTAGTTACGCTCGCCACCCTGGATGATTGCGCTGGTCTGGAACAGGATGCAGGCCGAGGAGAACAGCACGAAACCTGCGCTGATCGCCAGTTGCAGGCCGCTGATCTGGAAGAACATGCCTGCCAGTACGGCAGCCAGCAACACGAAGAAACCGGCGGTGATGAAACCACCCAGGAAGCTCATGTCCTTGCGGGAGATCAGCACATAGGCCGACAGGCCGCCAAATACCAGGGCAGTCATGGCAAATGCCGAGCTGACCACTTCCGCGCCGCCGGCCATGCCGAGGTAGCGGTTAAGGATCGGGCCGAGGATAAAGCCCATGAAACCGGTCAGGGCAAACGCCGACACCAGGCCCCAGGCCGAGTCGCGCAGCTTGTTGGTCAGGAAGAACAGACCGTAGAAGCCGATCAGCACGACGAAGATATTCGGGTAGCCGACGCGCATTTGCTGGGCTACGAAGGCCATCACGCCGCTGAACGCGAGGGTGAGAGCGAGCAAGCCGTACGTATTGCGCAGGACGCGGCTAACTTCTAGCTGCTCAGCCTGCGCGTTTCCATTCACTGCGTAATTTTGTTCGCGCATGGCGACACTCCTTCAGTTTTGAAACATTCAGTCGCAAGGATCATAACAGACGCTCTGTAACAAGCTATGGCGAGAGTTTGACAGTGTGTTTCATTCGGGTATTATGGCGCCCGCTGAGGCAGGATGAGCTACGCTAATCCTGTGTTGCACAAGGGAAATTGGCAGAGTGGTTGAATGCACCGGTCTTGAAAACCGGCGGACGTTAATAGCGTCTCCAGGGTTCGAATCCCTGGTTTCCCGCCAAGATTTACTCAAGAGCCCCGCTATTGCGGGGCTTTTGCGTTTCTGGGGTTCAGGAATACACCTCTAATCGTTTCCGTATCATTTCAGGCAGTTTCCGCAACTCTGCAAAAAGTGGGCGTCAGCGGGTAGGTTTCACGATCTCACCCCCCGCGCCGATAACCGTCTCGGTTATCAGTTCACGCTGGAGAAGTCAGGCACCCAAGCCGGGCGCGCTGACTGGCGTGATTCGTTACTGAGAAAAGGCGCAATTACAGGTGGAAGTCGCCCGCAGCCTCCGGCTGGTAAAGCACTTTCTTGATCTCAATCCGGCGGGTCCGGTCAGCAATTCGCCAGTCGATGGCGTCTCCCTCCTGATAGCCAAGGATGGCGGTGCCTATGTCGGAATACACGGAATGCTTTGCTGCGTTGCTGTCCGCGTCTTCAGGGTAGACCAAGGCCACTTCGAACTCTTCATCGTCCAGTTGCAGCAAGGCCCTGGAGTTCATCGTGATGACATTGCACGCCACCTGCTGCGGCTTGACGACAATGGCCCGCTCAAGCTCATGTTCGAGTTCAACAACCGCCGGGCCTTGCTCGAACGCGATCAGATCCTCGAGCCTGGCCTTGTCGATTTCAGTGATGTAGATCCTGGTGGAGTCGCCACCGGCACCTTCGCGCAAGAACTGGAAATAGCTCGCCGCCGTCATGGAAAATGACGTCAATGTCGGCGTTTCGCTCTCCAGCATAAAGCCGCTGCGCAGAAAGGCTTTCAGCGAGCGCGAGTTGTCCGGGTGAATCTTGGCGATGAGCTTCTCGGCCCGCATGTCGAGGAAGGCCAGTTTCATGCCTTCGCGGATCGTGCTGGCGCCCAGGTTCCGGCCCCATTTGTCGCTGTCTCCGATGACCAGGACAATCTCGCAATTTGAGCCGGTCTTGATGAGACGGACAAAGCCCACCGGGGCGTCATGCCGGTCATAGGCCATAAAGAATCTGCCGCCCTGGTTGAATAGATGAGTCAGGATCGGCAACTGAGTCCGATCAATGACTTGCTCAATGGAGCGGGAGACATGACGCGAATCGCTCAGATAGCAGGTGATGCGCTCATCCTCTAACCAATCCATCAACGTCAGCGCGTGCGCCCGCGTAATTTCAGGGCACAGCGAAATGAAAGGCTTATTCATCTTGACCACACTTACTTGTAAAGGATTGAAGCCCTTCATGGATATGTCATGGCGGTTCTTCGGCAACCGGATATTTTAAGACATGCCGCGAGTAATGGCGAACATGCCAGAGAGTTCCAAGAAGCCACCGCTTGCTGAACCCGACCCAGGCAAGCACTCAAGAGAAAGGTGGGCTGACTACGCATCGCAGCCTGAGGGCGGCCTGTCTATCCAACCGAGCAAGCCGTTCCCGGCTGGTACTCAAATGTAAAAATTTTTATCTGGCCTCTTGAAAATTTTCCCGGCGAACATAAATTTTTATCACGCGACGCCGAATGCGGGTCGCGCACTTAATCACTTGGATTTAATCAGGAGATTTTGAGATGGCTACTACCCTTTCGTTGGCCCCTTTGTTCCGTCAATCCGTGGGCTTCGATCGCTTCAATGACCTGTTTGAGTCGGCGCTTCGCAGCGAGGCTCCGAACACTTATCCGCCTCACAATGTGGAAAAGCACGGTGATGACGAATATCGCATTGTCATTGCTGTCGCTGGGCTTACTGAAGCGGATCTGGATATACAGGTCGAGAAGGGCGTTTTGACAGTCGTTGGCGACAAGCGCGAAACCGAGAAAGCAGTCACTTATCTGCACCAGGGCATCGCGCAACGAGCATTTCGGCTGTCGTTCCGGCTGGCAGATCATATCGAGGTGCGCGGTGCTTCGATGAACAACGGGCTGTTAAGCATCGACTTGCTGCGCGTGGTTCCTGAAGAGGCCAAGCCCAAGCGCATCACGATTGGCAGCGGGAAAGAGCCCGAACTGCGTCAGGTTAGTTTGCAATAAGTCAGCGGTAACAAAAAAGGCGCTCTTGGTAGCGCCTTTTTTTGTGTGTGGAATCAAAACGCCTACCGATCAATACCTGGCTACGCAGAGTACCCGGTAGATCCATCAACCGGGCACTCCCGCCTGTTTAGAAGATATTCAACGGGTACTCGGTAATCAGGCGTGTCTGCACCAAATGCCCCCCGGTGGACGCATCACCATCGTGCCAGGCTTCCCTCAGGCGGAAGGACAGCTTCTTGGCCGGGCCACTCTGCACGACGTATTTCACTTCGGCGTCGGTTTCGTGTTCCTGGTCGTTGGCGCCATAGAACCCGGTGTAGGCCGAATTGCCGGGGGTATGCGTACCGTCGATGCCGGCACCGCGAATATGGCGGGCCATGAAGCTCAGGCCGGGGGCGCCAAAGGCTCCCATGTCCAGGTCATAGCGCATCTGCCAGGACCGCTCGCCCGGGCCGTTGAAGTCGGAGTATTGCACCGAGTCAGCCAGGTTGATCGAGTTGCCGTAGCGCCCGGCACCGACGCCGGCATTGGTCTCCCCAAAGCCGACGTAGTCGAACGGCTCGTCACCATGCACTTTCTGCCCGGCCAGGGTGAAGGTCTGTGCACCCAGGGTGTAGGCAGCCGCCAGCGAGGCTGCGGTGGTGTCGATGGTCCCGGCCTTGGCGCTGCCGTCGTCCAGTGTGCGATAGAGGTTGAAGTCCAGCGCGACGGATTGGTCATCGGTCAGTGGATGAACAAGGTTCAGGTTGACGTAGTACTGATTCCACACGTCTTCCAGATGCGCTCCGTACAGCGACGCGGTAAATTCCTTGCTGAACTGGTATTTGCCGCCCGCGAAGCTGGCCGACGACGCTTCCACGCCCGCATAGCTGGCGAGAATGTCGCCGCTGCGCGAGGTGGTGGTGGTACCGGTGCCGGAGGTGTAATGGCCGGCCTCCAGGTTCAGGCCGGTGATTTCATGGCTGTCGATCTGGAAGCCTGTTGCGGTCTGTGGCATCAGGTAGTTATCGGCGGTGGCGAACACCGGCGACGTAGGCTGCAGGTCGCCGACCTTGAGCGTGGTATTGGAAATACGGAACTTGACGTCACCACCGGCCTTCGCGAAGCCATGATCCGGATTGCCATTGGCGTCGGACGGTATGTTCGGGCCACCGGCGCGGTCGGTGTCCCCGTCGATGCGCAACGCCAGGTCGGCAAACGCATCAATGCCGATGCCAATGGTGCCTTGAGTGAAGCCCGAGCTGTAGGTCGCCATCAGCGCCTGGCTCCAGTCACGGGTGTGGGCGCCGTTGCCGTTCTGGTTCCAGAACAGGTTGCGGTTGAGGATATTCAAGCTGCTGTCGGCGACAAAGCCCTTGGAGTCGGACTGATCGCTGGCATAGCTCATGGCCGGCAAGGCAAATGCCAGCGCCACGGCCAAGGTATTGAGCTGAAGTAACGGTTGACGTTTTTTCATTATATTTTGCTCCTGTGCACGAGTTCGTGTGGGAGCATTAAGGCGATAGCCCAGGCCATCAACAAATGAAACTGGATGAAGGTTTTGATATCCCTTTTACCAAATTCCAGGCAAAGAAAAGCCCGCGATGGGGAGTGCGGGCTTAAAGGTGTTCACTTAGGAGCTGGAGTGACGATAAGCGCCCGAGTGTGAAAGGGATGTGAAAGGTTGTTGGGTGCGTAGCGTATTTATCACGAGTGATCCTCTCCTCGCACAATCCTTCCGGCCTTCACCTCATCCGCGTACCCGCTAAGCTTTTCCTGCTGAGCCGCGAGCAGTGCACCCATCTTCATCAGGGCGACTGCTTCGTCGGGTGATTTGGCGACCCCGGCGATAGTGGCCAATTGATTGACCGACCAGGCGATAACGGCCGTCGCATCTTCGAGGTCGTAGAACAGTTCCTGCTGTGCGGTCCTTGGGCCGTCGAGCCTTTCCATCAGTTCTGCCATTTACCCGTGCTCTCCAAAAAAGTGGTTCAGTGCGATCAGCTCAAGCACCGTTGCGCCAATCCTCCTGTAAGCCGGCGGACACGGCAATCGCGATTTTCCCTTGAATGCCGTTGTTGGGGCTTTCCAGGCGGGAATGGGCGAGCGGGATGTCGGCAAGGGAATAGACCGCGCCAACGTGTGGCCGCAGTTGACCGTTGGCGATCAGTGCGCTCATTTCATCCAGCTTACCGCGGTTCTGTCGTGTGAAGACGAAGTGATAACTCGCGTTCCTGCCCCAGGCCTGGACGAGGTTCTGGGGGTGCGCCGTGTCCACAATCGTGACCACGCGACCCAGTTGCGCAAGCGCGTCCGGGCTACGGGACAATGTGGTGCCGCCGATGGTATCGAACACCACATCAACGCCACGGCCACCCGTTTCCCGCAGGATGGCGTCGACGTAATCTTCCTTTTCGTAGTCGATGATTACGTCCGCACCCAGGCTTCGCGCGAACTCGACATTGACGTCGCGTACGGTGGTGAACACCTGGGCGCCAATGGCTTTCGCCAGTTGGATCGCCACATGGCCGACGCCGCCCGCGCCGCCGTGCACCAGGATGCTTTCTCCCACCCTGAGGGCTGCACGCACCACCAGCGCTTCCCAGGCGGTGCCGCCGACCAGGCTCAGGCTTGCCGCTTCAAGGTAACTCAGGGCAGGGGGCTTCTTCCCGATAATGCCTTCGGCCGCCACGTGGTATTCGGCATAGCTGCCGGGTCCGTCAAATATTTGCGGGGTGTACCAGACTTCGTCGCCTGGCGCGAAGGACGTAACCCCCGGCCCGACTTCCTCAACGACCCCCGATACGTCATGCCCGGTAATCGCCGGTAGCGGCACCAGGTCAGCGTAGTCGCCACGTCGGACCTGGTAATCCAGCGGGTTGATGGAGGTTGCGTGTACGCGGACCAGGACTTGCCCCGTGTGCGGAACGGGCTTGGGAACGTCGCGAAGTTCGAATGATTCCGGGCCGCCAAATGACTTGAGTATCAACGCCTTCATTGCATTTCCTCGTTTCGACAAAAAGGGATATCGCGAAATCTCGATATTCTGTGGTAAAAAACTACAAATCTTTCCCTATGATCTCGGCAAGCCTGCGGATGGTGGCTTCATTGCGCTTGTAGTAAGTCCACTGGCCGATGCGCCTGACTTCGACCAGACCCACCCGTTGCAGCGTTGCCAGGTAACCGGACACCGTCGACTGCGAGAGCCCGATGCCTTCCTGAATACTGCTGACGCACACGCCCACCGTGTGAACGTCCCCTTCATCTTGTGCAGGGAAGTTCTTCTCGGGGTCCTTCAAACCTTTCAGGATTTCGAGGCGTGTCTGGTTTGAGAGGGCTTTGAATATTTCGAGTAAGTCCATGGCGCGATCATATCGAGAATTATCGATATGTCAATGTGTGTCAGATATAAAGGGTAGTCAGTTTCAGGCCTCACCGGAGGCGGCGACCAAGGACCTGTCGCGCTGCGGGCCTCTGAGCTATAACAGTGTAAAAGCACAAAAAACAAACGTGTTTCCGGGCTGTTTTCAGGAGAGAACTCATGAGCGCCATGGACGCGGGGCAAGTGGTGCCTGGCTACGTAACCTTCGTCGGGCGTGAGGCATCGTGGGCCGGACGCCAGTTCATGAGCTTCAGCTATAGCGTCAATGGGCAGCACTTTCACAAGTCTCTCAACGAGACGGTTGACGCTTGGTCAACGACGACGCTTCGTAAAGCCTCGAATGGTTTGCGAATGGGAGACCCGGTGTCTGTCTGGTGTTCTCTCACCGACCCGGAGGTGTGTTGCATTGGCGAAAAACCAGCAGAGAAACCCGCGATCCTGCGGTGGATAGAGTCTCTCGGAGCGTTAGGGCCGTTATGAAATTGATCCCCACCGTTCGTCCATCGGCCGGCACTCGCGACACCGCATCGTTTCTCATGTTCAAGCACGGACATCCCGCGCTAGAACGGAGAGCCAGCATGGAAATTGACGAGAAGGCCCCTGGGAATGTATCCCAGCAAGGCGTAACGCGCGGTACAGACAATGAAACCGGGCATGATCCTCGGCGCGATCAACCTGAAGCGCCTCTACCACCGGACGATGATGCCCCTCTGGAAGAGGATATGTCGGATGTGGATGCGGCTGATTCTGTCGCGAGTGAACACCCCGACAACTGAAGCATCCGAATCAGCCCGACGCACACTGCGTCGGGCTTTTCGGTGTCAAGCGACGATTACGGCATCAGCACCGAATCAACCACATGAATCACGCCATTGGACTGCATCACATCCGCAATGCTGATGCTGGCCTTGCCACCCTTGGCATCCACCACCCACAGTTTGCCGTCATGCAGCTTGATCGTCAGCGACTCACCCTGCACGGTTTTCAACATCACGGTACCGCCGTTCTTCTTGGCGTCGGCCATCAGTTGTGCAGAGGTATGAGTGCCAGCCACCACGTGATAGGTCAGGATTTTTGTGAGATCGGCTTTGTGCTCAGGTTTCACAAGCGTATCCACGGTGCCTGCGGGGAGCTTGGCGAAAGCTTCGTTGGTCGGTGCGAATACGGTGAACGGGCCTTTGCTGTTAAGGGTATCCACCAGTCCGGCTGCCTTGACCGCCGCAACCAGAGTGGTGTGGTCCTTTGAGTTGACTGCGTTTTCGACGATGGTTTTCGTCGGATACATCGCCGCGCCGCCCACCATTACGGTGTCGGCGGCAAAACTTAGGGATGTGGTGACGGAGAGGATCGTAAAGCAGGCAACGGCAGCAATTTTTTTGTAGATGGCGTGCATGATGTATCTCCTTGGTGCTTGTGCCCTCCGGGTGAGGGTATTGAATCTACGTACCAAGGATCAAAGTGGATGCACCTCTGGAAAAATTACTGGTTTGCCGCCCTCACTGCACTTTTTCCCGTTCTTCCGATCTATCTCTGTCCCGACCACACTAATTTCCGGCGTGGACAGCAGACCCAGACCTGGTGCCGATGGATCGCACGTTACCTGTTTTTATCACCCGATGGATGCGTCAGCCGCTGTGGCTGGCTGCGGTTTTGATGCTTTGCGCCAACGGTTGCAGCCAGCAGCAGGGGCGCGATATTGCCACGCAGTTCAGCAACGGCAAGCCCGACGAGTTCTTCCAGACCAGCGTTGATCGCATGGCCACCCTGAGCATGCGCGACAACCTGCAAAGCCTGTATCTGCTGATGAGCAAGCTCTACCTGCGCAACCCCAACCAGTGGCGTCAATCGGGTTACACCGACGCGGTGACCGCCGCCCGGCAAATCCGCCAGGCCATCGAACTTCGCCAACCACTGCCCGCCCTGGGCGATCGTCGCGACCTGGCGGCGCTGAGCTATTCCCTGAGCCCGGAGTTTCGCGGCGACCGGGTAGGCGCCTTCATCTACGCGATCGGCAGCATGCTGGTGACGGCACACGGCGGGCGCACCGAGTTTTATATAACGGACTCGATCAACCCGCAGTTCGTCAGCAATGCCGCGCGCAATATCGAGAAGGCCACCTGGCTGCTCAGTCAGCGCCAGGATGCCAATGGCTCGCTGTTGCTGTTCTCCAACGAGATCTCGGAGGCGGGCAGCAACCTCAGCTTTGCCGTGGAGTTCGGCAAGATCGTCGCGCGCCTCGACCTGTTGACCCAGATGCTCGACGAACGCTACCGGCGCATCGGGCTCAACTACGCGCAAAGCTTGCTGCTGATGAATTTCCTGCCGGTGCAGTGACGATGCGTGCCTCCCTCACACCTCGGTTTGCGCTTTGCCGCGGGCAACGGTTTTCTTCGGCGCGCGCATCAGCAGTGGGCCGAACGTCGCGAGCAAACCGAGCATCACCAGCGGGAAGAACATCAGCTTGCTCAGGCCGAAGTGGCTGACGATGACGGTGATGACGGCGGGGCCCACCAGCATCCCGGAAAATCCGATGCAGTTGACGATGCCGATATTGCGCCCGGCATGTGCCGGGTCCCGGCGTCCGGCGGCGGAGATCATCAACGGTGCGATGCACGAAAGGCCGAGGCCAAACAGCGCGAAGCCGACAACGCCGGTCACGGCCGTACCGCCCAATATCGTGGTGATCATGCCGAGGACGCACAACGTACCGCATCCAAACACCACCTGCGCATTACCGAACGCAGCGGCCAGGCGGTCGCCAAAAAGGCGCCCCACGAATGACGCGCCGACGAACAGTGAGACCGCCATGCCTGCGGTCGAGGTGGTGGTCGCGAACTCCCGGCGAATGTATTCCTGGCCCCAGTCGGCAATTGCGTTTTCGCCCATCATGCTGCCCAGCAGCAAGGTGCCGAGAGCGATCATCACCAGCAGTGTCTTGGCCGAAGGGCCCTTGCCGGTTTCGTCCCGGGACTGGGTGCCGGCTTGCCAGTCGTCGAGCTGGGCGTCGGGCACATCATGCTTGCCCAGCAACCATCGGCTGAACACACAGCCCAGAATGAACATCGCCAGGCCCAGTAGGGTGTAAGGCACCAGCACGCTGTCGGTGTAGAACCGGGTCAGCCAACTGCATGCCATGCCCAGCAGGAAGCCGCCCAGGGAATAGAAGGCATGGAAGCCGGACATGATCGAGCGTCGATAAAACCGTTCAACCTGCACGCCGTGGGCATTCAAGGCGGTATCCAGGGCGCCGCGCAACAGCCCCAGCACAGAGCCGAAACACAGCGCAAACCAGAAACCGTTGACGAAGCCCAGCGGGATAATCGAAAGGGGATAGGCGAGGGCGCCAAGGGTAATTACCGGCTTGGCGCCGAAGGTGTCCAGCAGCCGCCCGACCAGCAGCGCACCGGCTGCGGAACCGACACCGACCCCGAGGGCAATCAGGCCGAAACTCGAGTCCCCGAGTTCTCCCGTCAGGCCAAGCTGGGTCCTGAACACGCTTACACCGGTGGACCAGATGTACATCATGGCGCCGATCATCATGAAGCCGAGAAAGGTGGCGATACGTGCCTTGCGAATACGCGGGGGGATCGGGGTTTTCTGGAAAGTGCTTATCACGCTGCATGGTCCCTTTTGTTTTTGTGGGGTGGTTATGCAATTTTGGGTTATACGAATAACCTTGCGGAAGTAAAACCTGCACCCTGTAGGCTGTCAATGCTTTATCAACCCAGAATATGTAACAGTAACAAGGCAGTGGCTGGCGCTTGAATTTTAAGTTATACGTATAACTCCAGCTGTCCAGGTATTGGAGTTTCCGTGTCGTCTCAAGAGTTGTTATTGCCGTGCTCCACGCCGCATATGTCGGCCTACCGCTTGACGTTTCTGCTGTCCGGCCTGTGCATGGGCGCCTGGGCGCCGCTGGTTCCCTATGCGCGCAGCCGGGCCGGGGTGGACGACGGCGCATTGGGCATCCTGTTGCTGTGCCTGGGCCTCGGCTCACTGGTGATGATGCCGCTGGCGGGCATCCTGAACGCCCGCAAAGGTTGCCGCTTTACCATGCACATCGGCATCGCCCTGGTGTTTCTGACGCTGCCTCTGCTGGCGACCACACATTCATTCTTGGGCTTGATGTTTGCCCTGACCGTGTTCGGTGCAGGGTGCGGCGCAGTGGATGTGACGATGAACGTACAGGGCGTGATGGTTGAGCGTGCGACCGGGCGGTCCTTGATGTCGGGTTTTCATGGCTTGTTCAGCCTGGGCACGATTGTCAGTGCGGCGGGGATCACCGCGCTGCTCTGGCTGGGCGCCACGCCGTTGCTGGCCAGCAGCGCGGTGATGACGGCACTGGCTGTGTTTGTCCTGAGTTACGGGCGCCAGATGCTCGGGCGCAGCGGCGAAGAGGGCAGCCCGATCTTTGTGCGGCCCACGCGTAAAGTCCTGGTGCTGGGGGTGCTGTGCCTGTTCGCGTTCCTGGCCGAAGGTGCGATTCTCGACTGGAGCGCGGTGTTCCTGACCCAGGTGCGTGATGTCGAGCCTTCCATTGCAGGCCTGGGCTACGCCTGCTTCGCCGTGATGATGGCGTTGGGGCGCTTGAGTGGCGACCGGATTCTGCTCAGGCTCGGCGCCCGGCTAGTACTGGTGGGCGGTGGCCTGATTGTAATCCTGGGCTTTCTCACGGTGGTGCTCGCGACGAACTGGCAGGTGAACCTGGTGGGGTTTGCGGTCATCGGCATCGGTTTGGCCAATATCGCGCCGGTGTACCTGTCGCTGGCGGGCGCGCAAAAGACCATGCCGGGGGAACTGGCGATTGCCGCTGCCACCAGCCTCGGTTATCTGGGTATCCTGATGGGCCCGGCGGTGATCGGCTTGTTCGCCCACGCGACGAATCTATCCTGGGCGCTGCTGGCGGTTGCCTCGCTGATGGTCGCAATCATGTTCAGTGCCACACGACTGGTTCCGAAGGTTTCCCCTCAACGGGTACACTGAGCGCCTGTTTTTTCATGACCTCGCATGAGGTTTCAAAAGGATTGGGAAGCAAGCGATGGCCGTTTCAATGAAAGACGTAGCACTGGCGGCAGGGGTGTCCCAGCCTGCGGTGTCTTACGCCTACAACCGACCTTCCAAACTGTCCCCGGCCCAGCGCGAGCATATCCTCGAGGTGGCCGCTTCATTGGGCTACCCGGGCCCCAATGTGCTGGGCCGCAGCCTGCGCTCGGGCAAGATCGGCGCCATCGGGTTGATGATGATGGACAAGTTGTCCCTGGCCTTTGCCGACCCGTGCACCATCGCCATGCTGCGCGGCATCAGTGAAGTGGGCGAGTTGGAAAATGTCGCACTGACACTGTTTCCGCTCAACAACAACCGCCTGGTGGGCCGGGGCCCGGCGGCGAGCCACGGCAGCCTGGCCCTGCGCGGGCTGGTGGATGGCCTGATTATCTCGACCCTGCCCGATGATCACCCGGCGGTGCTGGCGGTGGTGAAGCACAGTATTCCGTTCGTGGTGATCGACTCGCCGCTGGTCGAGAATTCGTTTTTTGTCGGCATCGACGATCGCGGTGCGGCTCGCACGCAAATGCAGCATCTGCTGGACCTGGGCCACCGCAAGATCGGCGTCATCATTGACCGCCTCAACCCGGATGGTTACCGCGGCCCGATTGACCTGCAGCGCTTCAAAAGTGCCAGTGAGCGGATTGTCCGCGAACGCCTCACCGGTTACGTGGAGGCGGCCACCGCCGCGGGCCTGGCGTTTGAAGACCTGAGCGTGATCGAGGCCGGTGGGCTGGATTCCACGTCCGGCCAGGCCGCAGCGTTCACATTGCTGACCTCCAACGACGTCACGGCAGTGGTGGCGTGCTCGGATGTGATGGCGATTGCCTGCATGAAAACCGCCCACGCCCTCAGTCGCCAAGTGCCGCAGACGCTTTCGGTGATCGGCTTCGACGATATTCCCGAGGCGGTGCAGCTCGGGTTGACCACCATTGCCCAACCCATGGTGGAGAAGGGCGTGTACGCCGCACGCATGCTGACCGAGCAATTGAATGCCCCGGCTGATGCGCCGCTGGCGCCCGAGCAAAAGATTTTCGCCACCAAGCTGGTGGTGCGTACCTCGACCCGCAGTATCCAGCAGGCAGACGCCTGATCCCGTTGTTAAGGGATCGCTGTAGGAGCTGGCTTGCCTGCGATGGCATCGACTCAATACCACTGACAGACCGTGTCGACTGCATCGCAGGCAAGCCAGCTTCCACCTTTACCCGGGCTGCCCCTTGAAGTGTGCCGCTACTCTGAGGGCATTCGCCGCGATGGTCAGTGCCGGATTAACCGCCGCCGACGACGGGAAGAACGAGCTGTCCACCACCCATACATTCTCCAGGTCATGCAGCTTGCAGTTCAGGTCCAGCACGCTGGTGGTTGGGTCCTTGCCCATCACGGCAGTGCCGCACTGGTGGGAGTTCGTCGCGATGCCCATGCGCGCCTTGAGGATCAGCGGATACCCTGCATCACGCATGGTTTGGGTGGCCTTGCTCACCAGTCCTTCATGGGCCTTGAGGTTGTTCGGCGTCCAGTGAACCTTGATCGCGCCGCGCTGCGTGTCGTAGGTGACGCGGTTGTCCTGGGTCGGCAGATCTTCCGAGGTCAGGTACAGGTCTACGCTGTGGTCAGTGATATAGCGTGAAGCGAATTTCGGCAGCCAGGGCCGCATGGCACTGATCATCGGCTCGCGGATTTTCCCCAGCATCTGCACGTTACCCAAGGGGAATGCGTTGTGCGGGCTGGCGCTGTACCAGTCGTTGATGGCCAGGGTTTTCTGGAAGGTCACGTTGTTCTTGCGTCGCGGGTCCACCGCCAGCATGAAGGTGCTGTTGTGCACCATGTAGTTACGCCCCAACTGCCCAGAGCTATTGCCCAGGCCATGAGGATGTTGAGCGTTCGCAGACTTGAACAGCAATGCCGCACTGTTGACTGCGCCGCACGCCAGCACGAAGCGTTTGGCACGCAGTGTCACCTCGCGTCCATCGAACAGACCCCGCGCTTGAGTCACGGTTTTGCCATCGTTATCGGTGTTCAGCTGCCGGATCGTGGTGCGAGTCATCAGCCGAATGCTGCCACTGCGCAGGGCGGGCCTGAGCGCAGAAACTTCGGCGTCGGCCTTGGCCTCCACCAGGCACGGATAGCCATCGCAGGTTGAGCACAATACGCAATCGCCGCCATCGCCATAGTCCACCGCCGCCGGCATCACGAACGGCTTGAGTCCGGCACGCTGCATGCTTTGTTCCAGCGCAACGAGGGCCGGGTCGTGCTTGAGTGCCGGTTGCGGGAAGGGTCCTGAACGCCAGGGTTCGCTGGGGTCAATGCCGGCCTGGCCATGCACGCGGTATAGCTTTTCCGCTTCGGCGTACCAGGGTTCAAACTCGGCGTAGCTGACGGGCCACGCAGGCGACACGCCCTCGGCATGCTGGATCTCGCCAAAGTCCGCCTCGCGAAACCGTGGCAGCATGGCGCCGTAGAATTTGGTGTTGCCGCCGACGTAATAAAACACCCCCGGCGAAAATGCTTGGTTGGCCTGGTCCAGCCATGGTTCGGCATTGCGATAGCGTCCTTGGCCGAACACCGCTTCAGCGCTCCAGTTCTGGATTTCCCGGGGCAGGAAATCCCCTCGTTCGACGATCACAATATCCAGCCCGCTGTCACGCAGGGCATGGGCGAAGGTCGAACCGCCCATGCCCGAGCCGATAATCACCACGTCACAGTTGATCGTGCCATCTGCATCAGGTGTCACCACGTCGAGGGCGCGCGGTTCGCGCGGCGCCCCCGGTTGTGGATTCAGCTCTGCATGATGCGAAATCAATGCATCACTCATGTGAGCCGCTCCGGCATTTACAGGTGTTGTTCGGAATTACGGATTTGCCAGTACTCATCCTGGCGTTCGTCGGTGATGTATTCCGGAATCGGGAAGTCCCACCAGCCGGGCACCCAAGGGCCAGCCGCATCGCGGTCGGTGGGTACTTCGATCAGCACCGGCACATTCAAATCCAGCGCTTCCTGCAGGATAGGCTCAAGGTCTTCCGGGCGCTCCACACGGTAGGATTTGAGGCCGAAGGCTTCGCCCACCGCCTTGAAGTCCGGGCTGTAGGGCGTGCCGTCCGGGTGGTTGAACTCAGTGCCGATATGGCGGCTGGTCTGCTTGCGCTGGCCACCGCGAATCGACATGTAGCCGGCGTTGTTCTGGATCAGGAACACCACAGGGATATTGTTGGTCACGCAGATCGCAATTTCCTGGGAGGTCATCAGGAAATCGCCATCCCCGAGGATGCACACCACCGGCTGGTCAGGCGCCGCCAGCTTCGCACCGATGGCCGCAGGTACGGCCCAGCCCATGGACGAGAAGCCGCCGGAGGTCAGGTGGGTACGTGGCGTATAGACCGGGAAGGTCTGCTTGACCGCGCCCTGGGTGTTGCCCGAGCCAACCACCACGATGGTGTCCCGCGGGAACACTTTGCGCAGCGCGCCGAGGGGGCGTTGCGAGGTGAACGGAAAGCGATCGGAGTCACGACGGCCCGCCAGTTTGGTTTCCCATTCTTCCTGATAACCGCGCAGGTCGCTCAGGTACTCTTCGCGCTCAACCGTCTCGCCTTTCAGGCTTTCGACAATGGCGGCGAGGGCATATTTGGCGTCGGCACAAATGCCCACGGTCACCGGGTAGTTCTTGCCGATTTCATGCGGGTCGATGTCGATGTGGATCAGCTTCGACGGCGGGATCGCGAAGGTCACGCCCTTGGCGTAGCTGGACGACGACCAGTCGGTGAAACGGCAGCCCACGGCGATGATCACGTCTGCGGTGGACGCGACTTTATTGCCGCACAGGGTGCCGGTCTGGCCGACACTGCCGGCGAACAACGGGTGATCTTCCGGGAAGCCGCTCTTGCCGTTCCAGGTGGTGACCACCGGGATCTTCCAGGCTTCGGCCAGGGCGAACAATTGCGCGCTGGCTTCGCCGGTAATCACGCCGCCGCCGATCACCAGCACCGGGCGCTTGCTCAGTTTCAGCTCTTCCACTGCGCGTGCGGTGGCTGCCGGGTCCGGGAAGCATTTGCCGATCGGGGTGCGCTCTTCGAGGGCATGCAGGGTCACTTCAGCGGCCTCGGCCTGCACATCCATCGGGATTTCCAGGTGCACCGGCCCGGGGCGTCCGGTGACCATTGCGCTCCAGGCGCGGTGCATCATGAACGGCAACTCTTCAACACGGGTCGCCACCCAATGACGCTTGGTCACGGCCTCGGCGATTTTCGGGAAGTCGTTGTCGGTGTAGCGCTCCAGCTCCTGCAGCAAGCCATGGCCACGCATGTGGGTGGGTGGCCCGCCGGTGATCAGCATCAGGCTGGTGGAGTCGGTAAACGCGGTGGCCATGCCGATCACCGTGTTGGCGGCGCCGGCACCGATGGACGTCACTGCCGCCATCGGCTTGCCGCTCACCCGGTAGTAACCGTCGGCGAGGTGCACCGCGCTCTGCTCATGGAACACCTGGATGAACTTGAGCTTGGAGTCTTCTTCGAGGAAGGCGTCGGTCAGGGTCCAGATACCGTGGCCGGGAATACCGGCGACGTATTCGACGCCATAGTTTTTCAGGGTTTGAGCCACGATCTGGCTGCCGGTCAATTTAGTCATGACAGGACTCCTTGGGTTGATGAAACGGAGGGGGTTGCCTCGGCGGTACTGGCTGCACGCCCGCGTGTCGCCCAGTTCAGGCCTTGCTTGGTCAGGCGGCGGATATTCGGGTCGGCGAGGTTGCTGGTGTCGTGCCCGATGGAGTGATAGAACACCCGCCCCTGGCCCCACTGGCGCACCCAGGCCACCGGGCTGCGATGGCCGTTGAGCCAGGGGAAGGGGTTGCCGTCGAAGGTGGTTTCAGCCAGCACATGAATGTTCGGGTCGACCTGCATGTAGTACTGCTCGGACCGTACCTCGAAATCCTCGACGCCCTGGGTCACCTCGTGGCTGTGGTCGATGACGTTGACCTGGTACGGGTGGGGAAAGCCTTCGCCCATCGGGTGTTCGAGGAATGAGCCGCCGAGCACCCAGTGATATTTGAGGCTGGCGCGAAACGCCGCGCCTGCGCCGTGCCAACCCACCAGGCCGGTGCCGCTTTCGATCGCTTCCAGCAGGCGGTTTTCCTGGGACACGGTGAGCGTCTCGGTAGTGACGGCGTTGTTCCAGCCGATCACGATCAGGTCATAACCGGTCAAGTCCCTGTCCAGTGTGAAGATGTCGGTGGACTCTTCGACCTCGAAATCCAGTTCCTGGAAAACGGTGCGCGCCCATGCCGCAATTTCGTAGGGGAAATGGCCGGGCCAGCCACCGAATAGATACAAGACTCGACTCACGGTTGATCACCTCTTTACGTTGGGTGTGATTGTTAGGTTATACGTATAACCGCTTATTTAACCTATCACTCCGAATCCCTAAGTCAATGGGGCTTGCATGTTTTTCATCGGGGGTTATACGAATAACGTCAGCAGCCCGCCGCAGTGCTTCAACACTGCGTCTGTGTTGCGTCAGGTTGCGTCACCAATAGGGAGGCTGCGAAATTGCCCGGGGCAGGGGGGTAGGAAAAGATGGTTGCCAATGCCGGGGGCATGTCGCGTGCCCTCAAGAACCACCTGGAGCCACTGATGATTCGTTACCTGAAAACGCCTAAACCGGTCGAAGCCCAAGCCGAGATTGCCGCCCAAGTCCGCGATACCGTTGAGCGCATCATCGCCAACGTCGCCCGTAACGGCGATGCGGCCGTACGTGAATACTCGAAGCAGTTTGATCAGTGGTCGCCTGTATCTTTCCGGCTGAGCGACGAAGAAATTGCCGCCTGCGTGGCGAGCCTGTCCGAGCAGGAAATCGGCGATATCACCTTTGCCCAGGCCCAGGTCCGGCGCTTCGCCGAGGTGCAAAAAGCCTCGATGCACGATGTGGAAGTCGAGACCTTGCCTGGCGTGATCCTTGGGCATCGCAATATTCCGGTGAACTCGGTGGCTTGCTACATTCCGGGCGGCAAGTACCCGTTGCTGGCGTCGGCGCATATGAGCGTGCTGACGGCCAAGGTGGCCGGGGTGAAGCGCGTTGTTGCGGCCGCGCCGCCGTTTGATGGCAAGCCTCATCCGGCCATTGTGACGGCGATGTATTTGGCGGGTGCCGATGAGATCTATTGCGTGGGCGGGGTGCAGGCGATTGCTGCGTTTGCGTTGGGCACCGATACGTTCAAGCCGGTGGATATGATCGTTGGGCCGGGTAATGCGTATGTGGCCGAGGCCAAGCGTCAGTTGTTCGGCAAGATTGGTATCGACTTGATTGCCGGGCCTACAGAGACACTGGTGATTGCTGATGACAGCAGCGATGTTGAAATCATCGCTGCCGATTTGTTGGGGCAGGCGGAGCATGGGGTTAATTCGCCTGCGGTGTTTTTGACGAACAGTGCGGAGTTGGCGCAAACCCTGCCGGCGGAGATCGAGCGGCAGTTGGCGATCCTGTCCACCGCACCGGTTGCTTCTGTCGCCTGGCGCGACTATGGCGAAATCATCCTGTGCGACAGCGTCGACGAGCTGGTGCAGGAAGCCGATCGCATCGCCTCCGAGCACGTGCAGGTGATGACCCGCGATCCGTTGTATTTCCTGGAGCACATGACCAATTACGGCGCGTTGTTCCTTGGTGAGCGCACCAACGTTTCCTATGGCGACAAGGTGATTGGGACTAACCACACATTGCCTACCACCGGGACTGCGCGGTACACCGGCGGGCTGTGGGTCGGCAAGTTCATCAAGACGTGCACGTACCAGCGGGTGCTGACGGATGAGGCTTCGGTGTTGGTAGGGGAATACTGCTCGCGGCTTTGCGGGATGGAAGGGTTTGCGGGGCACAAGGAGCAGGCGGATATTCGGATTCGTCGTTACAAGAAGCACGGTTGAGGGTACATATCCGTTGTTTGGGTAACGGCCTCTATTGGTTCCGCTCTTACAGCGGCTCACTTTTGAAGAGCGCAAAAGTAAGCAAAACGCTCTTGCCCCACCACTCGGCACC
>NZ_JACAOM010000085.1:0-34621 GCF_013386245.1 Pseudomonas sp. 21615526
CGCTCTGCGTGGGAATGCATACCGTGACGCTCCGCGTCACCTCTACCCGAAACCCTGGGGCATGGGACGCGGAGCGTCCGGGGCGGCATTCCCACGCGGAGCGTGGGAACGATCATCAAGCAGCAAGATAAGTGCCTCATATCACCCCGCCACCATCTCACTTCCTGTTCCCTGGCCTTTTTTCTGCATGCAGAGAAACCGTCACGTCCAACCCGCATTATCCGGTCGAGCCGACCTAAGGAAGCATCATCGTGAAAATCAACTGGGCTGAAAACCTGCGCAAGACCGTGCACCAACTGGCCGAGTCCTTGGGAAATCTGTTCGTCGAGACCTTCCACTACCTGGCACTGTTCGCCATTGGTGCGGTGACCGCCTATGCCGCGGTGATGGAATTTCTGGGGATGCTGGAGACGGGGCACATCAAGATCGATGACATCTTGCTGCTGTTCATCTACCTGGAACTGGGGGCGATGGTCGGGATTTATTTCAAGACCAACCACATGCCGGTGCGTTTCCTGATCTACGTGGCGATCACGGCGCTGACCCGTCTGCTGATTTCCAACGTGTCCCACCACAACCCGCCCGACATCGGCATCATCTACCTGTGCGGTGGGATTCTGCTGCTGGCGTTCGCGATTCTGGTGGTGCGGTATGCGTCGTCGGCATTTCCGTCGGTGAAGGTCGAAGGCCCGCGCCGCAAGGGCGAAGCGAGCCTTGAAACAGAGAAGGGCGAGCTCTAGAACCCTGCGTTGAGTGGCGGCCTGCTGACCGGCGGCCGCTGCAGTACCTGGTGGCTGTCCCCATCGGTCATCACCGCCAATATCTCCATCGCGCTGTGCCCCTGCTCGATCGCAATCCCGAATTGCACACTCTGCACCAGCCGTTTCAGGCGCTGCGGGTCGTTGCGTTGTTCGGCGCTGATCATGCGTTTGGCCACGACGCCGTCTTCATCGGACAGGGTCAGCATGATGCTGCCGTCCAGCCGCTGGATGCTTAAATTGACCCGGTATTTCGGGGCGAAGGTGTCGGTGATGATCTGAAAAGGGTTGTCCATGGTGCGTTACCGCCTGATAAGAACATGCAGTCATTGACGACCGGTGTCGGGATTAGTTCGCGTTTCCTGACCACCGGCCATTCGCTCGCTGAGGTTTTCACAAGGTCCGTTTTCCTCAGTAGCTGTACAGCAAGGGGCGTGCCGTACAGCAATCTGCCTGCCATCAAATTTCCCCTGTGGGAGCGGGCTTGCTCGCGAATGCGGTGTGTCAGCCAATGATTGCTCAGCTGAACGACCGCTTTCGCGAGCAAGCCCGCTCCCACAGTGGGTGGGTGGTGTTTTTGAGTTCGGTGATCCGTTTCAGGGCATCACGGAAAAAACGATCGCAGACAGCGCAATCAAGCCGACCAACACCACAAACACGTTGGACGCCTGGCCCGAGTACTGGCGCAGGGATGGCACGCGGCGGATGGCGTACATCGGCATCAGGAACAACAGGCAGGCGATGATCGGCCCGCCCATGGTTTCGATCATGCCGAGGATGCTCGGGTTGAAGGTGGCCACGGCCCAGCAGGTGAGCACCATGAACAGCGCGGTGCAGCGCTCCAGCCACTTGGCCGACATGCTGCGGTTGCGCCCGCGCAGGGATTTGACGATCAGGCCCTGGAAGCCTTCGCTGGCGCCGATGTAGTGGCCCAGGAAGGATTTGGTGATCGCCACCAGCGCGATCAACGGTGCGGCGTAGGCGATGACCGGGGTCTGGAAGTGGTTCGCCAGGTACGACAGGATCGAGATGTTCTGCGCCTTGGCGGCGGCGAGGTCAGCCGGCGACAGGGCCAGCACGCAGCTGAAGCAGAAGAACATCACCGTCAGCACCATCATGCTGTGGGCCATGGCCAGGATGCCGCTGCTTTTGCGTTCGGCTTGCGGGCCGTACACGCGTTTCTGGTCGACGGCGAAGGCGGAGATGATCGGCGAGTGGTTGAAGGAAAACACCATCACCGGGATCGCCAGCCACAAGGTCTTGAAGAAGGCCGGCAGGGGCATGCCTTCGCTGGCGGAGGCGAAGAACGCACCGTTCCAGTTGGGGATCAGGCTCACCGCCAATAGCAGCAGGGCGGCGACGAAGGGGTACACCAGCACGCTCATGGCCTTGACGATCACGCCCTGGCCGCAGCGCACAATGGCCATCAGGCCGAGGATCAGCACCAGCGACAGGATTGCCCGGGGCGGTGTTGCCTGGTGCAGTTGGTGTTCCATAAAGCTGGTCAGGGTGTTGGTCAGCGCCACGCTGTACACCAGCAAAATCGGGAAGATCGCGAAGAAGTACAGCAGGGTGATCAGCTTGCCGGCGCCGATGCCGAAGTGTTCTTCCACCACTTCGGTGATGTCGCCGGATTTGCCCGACAACACAAAGCGCGTCAGCCCACGGTGGGCGAAGAAGGTCATAGGGAAGGCCAGCAGCGCCAGCACGATCAACGGCCAGAAGCCGCCCACGCCAGCGTTGATCGGCAGGAACAAGGTGCCGGCACCGATGGCGGTGCCGTAGAGGCCGAGCATCCAGGTGGTGTCGTGTTTGTTCCAGCCTTGTGTAACGGTGGTCGGCGTCAGGTCTACAGCGGGATTTTCGGCAGCAGGTGTACGTACATCGGTCATCGTTATTGCCTCGTTATTATTTTTGCGCGGGCTCACGTTGGGGCGATCAGGGAATGCTCCTCAGCACTCCACCCAGCTAACGGCCAGGCCGCCCCGTGAAGTTTCTTTGTATTTGTCGTGCATGTCGGCGCCGGTGTCGCGCATGGTGCGGATCACGCGGTCCAGGGAGATGAAGTGTTTGCCGTCGCCGCGCAGGGCCATTTGCGTGGCGTTGATCGCCTTGACCGCGGCGATGGCGTTGCGCTCGATGCACGGCACTTGGACCAACCCGCCAACCGGGTCGCAGGTCAACCCCAGGTTATGTTCCAGGCCGATTTCGGCGGCGTTTTCCAGTTGCTCCGGGGATGCGCCGAGCACGTCTGCAAGGCCGGCAGCGGCCATGGCGCAGGCGGAACCCACTTCGCCCTGGCAGCCGACTTCGGCGCCGGAGATCGAGGCGTTTTTCTTGCAGAGGATGCCGACGGCGGCGGCAGCCAGGAAGAAATTCACCACGTCATCGTCGGACGCGTCCGGGTTGAACTTCATGTAGTAGTGCAGCACCGCCGGGATGATTCCCGCCGCGCCATTGGTCGGCGCGGTGACCATGCGCCCGCCGGCGGCGTTTTCTTCATTGACGGCGAGGGCGAACAGGTTGACCCATTCCATGGCCGACAAGGTCGAGGTGATGACGTTGGGTTTGCCGATTTCCAGCAGGCTGCGGTGCAATTTCGCGGCGCGCCGTGGCACATCCAGACCGCCGGGCAGGATGCCTTCGTGGCGCAGGCCTTGTTCGACGCATTCACGCATCACCGACCAGATATGCAGCAGGCCGCTGCGGATCTCGGCATCGCTGCGCCAGGCCCGCTCGTTGGCCATCATCAGCTCGGAAACCCGCAGGCCGTGCTTGTTGCACAAGGCCAACAGCTCGACGGCGCTGGAGAAGTCGTAAGGCAATTGCACTTCGCTGGTAGGCGCGATACCGGACTCGGCTTCCGCCGCTTCGATGATGAAACCGCCGCCCACCGAGTAGTACGTTTGCTCGCTCAACAGGCCGTTTTCGCCGTAGGCATGCAGGGACATGGCGTTGGGGTGGTAGGGCAGGCTTTCGTCCAGCAGCAGGAGGTCGTGTTGCCAGTTGAAGGCAATCGACGTGCGGCCGCCGAGCAGCAATTGGCCGGACTCGCGCAGTTGCTGGATGCGTGGGCCGATACTGGTGGGGTCGATGCTGTCTGGCCATTCGCCCATCAGGCCCATCACACAGGCGCGGTCGGTGGCGTGGCCGACACCGGTGGCGGACAGCGAACCGTACAAACGCACTTCTACCCGACGGGTTTCGTCGAGCAATTGCTGGTCGATAAGCGCTTGGACGAAGGTCGCCGCGGCCCGCATCGGGCCGACGGTATGGGAGCTGGAAGGACCGATGCCCACTTTGAATAGATCGAAAACACTGATAGCCATGCTAAACCCTTACAAGCAATGGAGTAGAAATCGCTGCCATGTTTTGTAGGACAAGCGGAATTGGCGCGATACTGAGCCTCTGGATCGGCACTGACCAACGAATTATCCTAAGACACCCTTTAGCAGGACTAAACCCTATGGCTCGCCCGCTTCATGGCCAGACCTACGTCTGGTTGCACGTTTTTTCCTGCGCGGCACGGCATTTGTCGTTCACCCGCTGCGCCGAGGAACTGCACATCACCCCGGGCGCGGTCAGCCAGCAAATCCGTCAGCTGGAGGAGCGCCTGGGCTTTCGCCTGTTCCATCGGCGCGCACGCGGGGTTGAGCTGAGCGCAGAGGGCCAGCGGTTGGCGATCACCGTGGGCGAGGCCTATGGCAGCATCGATGCCGAGTTGCAGCGGCTGGACGCCGGGATGATCAGCGGCACCTTGCGACTGCGCTCGATCCCGTCGTTTCTCGGCAAATGGCTGACCCCGCGTTTGCCGCGTTTGCAGCAGCGCTTCCCGGATATCCAGTTGCGCATGGTTGCCGAAGACAGCAGCGTCGCCCTGCATGAGGGCGACTTCGACCTGGCCATCGACCTTAACGACGGCAGCTATCCCGGCTTGTTGTCCACAGCCTTGCTGGACGAGCAGATTTTCCCGGTGTGTGCACCGAGCCTGCTGCGGGGGCGACCGCCACTGCATGGCCCCGCTGACCTGGTGCATTTCCCGCTGCTGCACGACATCACTGCCTGGCGTGGGAGTTATGAGTACGCAGAGTGGGAGTTCTACCTGAACGCCATCGGCTATGACGCCGCCGACGTACGGCGCGGGCATACCTTCAACCGCAACCACCTGACCATCGAGGCGGCGATTGCGGGCATGGGCGTGGCGATTGCCCGGCGAACCTTGCTCAATGACGAACTGGAACGCGGCACCTTGATCGTGCCATTCGGCCTCGCCGTTCCCAACCACAAACGCTATGTGCTGCTGTACGCGCCGGGTGCGTTGAGCCATCCGGGCGTGCGGGCGGTGCATGACTGGCTGGTGGAGGAAGCGGAGATTTTTCGCGGATTGCACCCGTTGGGAGAGGGGCAATTGTAAGGAAGTTGGCGGTAAGAAGATGTAACCAACTCCCCACCCTAACAGCGTTTTTGGTTGTAGTCAGGGTTAATTTGTAATGTGGGATTTATCTTTGCAAAGGGGTTGAAATGTTCCTCTGTCTGCTCAATTGTGTAATCAGGAGGTCATGGTTTTCACCCATCCGGTGAAGCAGGAATGGCCTTCGGCGAGCTAGCTGAAATAAGGGAAAACTATGCAAATCCAAGTCAATAGCGATAACCATATTGAAAGCAGCATCCGACTGGAGGAGTGGGTACGTACCACCATTGAGAGCACGCTCGAACGTTACGAAGAAGATCTGACCCGCGTCGAGGTTTACCTGCGGGACGAGAACGGTGACAAGCCCGGCCCACACGATCTGAGTTGCCGACTGGAAGCACGGCCAAAAGGCCATCAACCGCTTTCGGTCCTCCATAAAGCCGATACGCTGGAACAGGCGATCGATGGCGCAGCGACCAAGCTGGAGCATGCCCTGGAGCATCTGTACGGCAAACTGCGCGGCAAACCACGCGCCGCGGGTCAAAGCCTGCCCAATACCAAGGCCGACGAGGCCGAGCTAGAAGAGGAATTCCTGGAAAACGAACAGGCTGCGCTTAACGGCTGATAGCTGATACTTTTTTCAACCCCACTGAAAACGGGCCTGCAGATGCAGGCCCGTTTTTTTATGCGCAAAAGGTCAGCGCGGGCTGCGCCGGAAAAAACAGGCGCTCAAGGCCGACAGTGCGCACGCTCCAACGCCGGCATACAACATGGCCCAGCCCGCACCGTTGCGCAGCGCGGCCTGGGCGATCAGTGGGCCCTGCGGCAACACGTCCAGCCTGCCGGCGGCGATGTCCTGACTGAGGGTGGCCAACTGTGCCGTGCCAGGCAATATGCCAGCCAGGTAGTGAGCGATCCCGAGTATCAACACCAACCCCATCAACGCGATATTCAGCGCCAGGGTGATCAGACGTGCACTGAAGTCGATGCCCGAGGCCATCCCTGCGCGGTCGGATGAAACTGATCCGGTGGTGGTGTTGGTGGTGGGCGAGTTGGTAAACGCCAAGCCGCTGCCGGCAATCCCACAGGCGATCAGGACCCATGCCACACTGGGTTGGCCGCTATGATTGATCGCCGCCATTGTCACAAACCCCACGCCCATCAGGCCCAGGCCCAATGGAATGATGCGTTCGGCGCCATAGCGCAGGGCCAGGCGTTCAGCCAGCGGCGGCACCACCAACGTGGGCAGGGTATAGGCGAGCAGGGCGAGCCCGGTGAGCATGGTGTCGTAGCCCAGGCCGGCCTGGAAATACAGCGGCAGGTAGATCATGAAGGGCCAGAAGCTGAAGTTCATGCCGATCGAGCCCATCAGCGCGCCGTTGAAGCGCGGGATGCGAAACACCGAGAAGTCGAACATCGGATGCAGGCTGCGCCGCTCGACAACCACGAACAACAACAGGCTGCCCACCGACAGTCCGGCCCAGCCGAGCATGGCCGGGGTGGCAAAGCCGCTCTCGGTGCCCTGGGTGATGAAATAAACCAGGGCGAACACTGCCAGGGTGAGGGTGGCCATACCGGCTATATCGAGGCGATGGGCCGCCGGGTCACGGGATTCCTGCACGCTGATGCGCAGCAACACCAGAGTGAACAAGGTCAACGGCACATGCACCAGGAACACCCAGCGCCAATCCGCCACCGCCAGGATCAATGCCCCCACCATCGGCCCGAAACCCAGGCCCACCCCGGCGATCACGCCCCACACCGCAAAGGCCCGGGCCCGGGCCGCCGGCTCGCGGAACTGGTGCGACAGGATCGCGAACTGGCAGATCATCATCGCCCCGCCTCCCACGCCCTGGACAAAACGCGCCGCGATCAGCGTGGACGCATCGTTCGCCAGCCCGCTGGCCAGCGAAGCCAGCCCGAATACCCACAGGCACAGCACCAGCATGCGTCGGCGGCCAAAACGATCGGCCAATGTGCCGGCGGCCATCAGCACGCTGGTGCAGGCCAGGGTGTAGGCGTTCATGATCCATTGGGCGTCCTGGAAGCCGGTGCCCAGTTGCTGCTCAAGGGTGGGCAGGATGACCGGCACGCTGGAAATCTCCAGCCCGAACATCAGCGCCACCAGGCACACGGCGGTGAGTGCAAGGCCGTCCCGGGCGGTACGTGGCGGGTTGATGGCGGATACAACGGCGTCGGGTGGCATGGCCTCTTCCTTTCAATGGGGGAAGGTGTCATTTTCACGGGAATCTGATTCTTTATTAGCGATACTTCTTCCTGTGATAAGGGAATATAGGGCGACAAACGACCATGGCCACTCCGCGTTTTGATGGTGTTGAACTGTTTTTGCAGATCGTCGAGAGCGGCAATCTGACGGAGGCCGCCGAACGGCTGAATCTCACGCGCTCGGCGGTGGGCAAAGGCCTGGCACGTCTGGAAGCGCGGCTGGGGACGTCTTTATTGCAACGCTCCACCCGGCGCCAGCGTTTGACCGAAGACGGGCAGGCCTACTACGAGCACTGCCTGCGTGCACTGGCAGAGCTGGAAGCGGCTGAATCCGTGCTGGAAAGTGGCCGCCAGCAGCCACGAGGGCGGTTACGGGCGAGCCTGCCTTTGGCATTCGGCCACCACTATGCGGCGCCTGCGTTGTGGGGGCTGATGGACCGTTTTCCGCAACTGGAAATCGAGATTTCCTTCTCCGACCGATTGATCGACTTGGCGCAGGAAGGCTTCGACCTGGCGGTGCGCATTGGCGCATTGCCTGACACCGACCGCTTGAGTGCACGTCGCCTCGGCGAACAGGCGATTGCCCTGGCGGCGTCACCCGCGTACTTGCAGCGCACACCTCGTATTGACTCCATCGACGACCTGGCCGGGCACCGGGGCATTGCCTATCGCAGCAATGCCCCGCACCGCGAGCGAGTCGCCTCGCCGTTGATCCTCGATGACCTGCAGGCCGTGGCCGATGCCGCCATCGCCGGGGTCGGCCTGGCCTGGTTGCCCAGTTGGCTGATCGCCCACTACGTGTTGCGCGGGCAATTGCAGGCGGTGCTGCCGGGCCACCGCGAGCAACCGATGCCGATCCATGTCATCTGGCCCACGGCGACGCACATGCCGGCCAAGACCCGATGCGCCATCGACGCGTTGGTGGCCGGCACACCGTCGTGCCTGGCGGGTAGCTGATCAGAACGCGATGGACGTCTGCACATACAGCGTGCGCGGCTCGCCGACGTATTTGCCCTTGTTGTTATCGTCAAACGAGCGGGTGTAGTACTGCTTGTTGAAGATGTTTTTCACACCCACCGCCACGTTCAAATCCGACAGCTGCGGGCCAAAGTCGTACGCCGCGCGGCTGCTGAACAGCATGTAGCCAGGAATGCGTCCGGTGCTGCCATCAGCACTTTCTGCTTCAGTGTTGGCGTTGTCGGCAAACTGGCTGCTCTGGTAGCTGCTGTCCACATTCAACTTCCAGCGACCTTCGGTGTAACCCACGCCCAGGGTGCCCTTGTGCTTGGAGGAGAAGGGCACGCGGTTGCCTTTGTTCGGGCCGTCTTCGCGGATGGTGGCGTCGACGTAGGCGTAGGTGGCGTACACATCAAAACCGGCGAGCGCCGGGCTCAAGCCGTCGAGGGCGTAGTTGATGCTGGACTCGATGCCCTGATGGCGGGTTTCGCCGCGGGCGATCACGGTGTCGTTGGTCTGGTTGCTGTCGTACTGGTTGTCGAAGTTGATCAGGAACGCGCCGATTTCGGCGCGCAAGGTGCCGTTGTCATAGCGTGTGCCGAGTTCCCAGGTGCGGGCTTTTTCCGGCTTCACTTCGCCACTGGTCACGCGGTTGGGCATCTGGCTGTACTGCACGCTGCCGAACGACCCTTCGGTGTTGGCATAGAGGTTCCAGTCGTCGGTCAGGTGGTAGAGCACGTTCAGCGCCGGCAGGGCGGTGTTGTAGTCGCCTTTGTATTTGACGTTGCTGAGGTTGTTGGTCTGCTGGGACTCGATCATCTCGTAGCGGATGCCCGGGGTGATGGTCCACTTGCCGATATCTATCCGGTCGTCGACGAAGAACGCATTGGCTTCGGTGCTGCCCCGGGTGTCGCGGTCGTTGCGGCTGTCGGTGGTCGGCAGTTGCTGATTGGCGGAAATCGGCGTGCGGTAGCGCAGTTCGTGGCCGGCCTCGTTGATGTAGCGGTAGCCCACGCCGACTTCGTGGCTGGTTGGGCCGAGGTCGAAGCCTTGGGCGAAACGGGTTTCCAGGCCGCGTACCCAATACTCGCGGGGCGACAGGGAGAGGAAATTGCCCTGGTCCAGGTAACCGCTGCGCAGGGTGGTGGTGAAGAAGCTGTTGACCGTGAATTCCCGGCGATCTTCCTGGTAGCGATAGCCCGCGTTGAACATGGTACGCCGGCCCCAGAACTGGTCGTAGGGGCGGGTGGACTGGTAGGGGTCGGCCTTGTAGGCCGCAGTGCTCAAACCACCGGGCATATCGGCCTTGCCTTCGTAGTACTGCGCCATGGCGTTGAAGCTGTTGGCGTCGTCCAACTGGTATTTGCCCTTGAGGATCAGGTCGTCGATGCGGGTGTCGCTGTTTTCGCGCCAGTCACCACCACGGGTGCCGGAATACAGGATCGCGCCGCCCAGGCCGTTGTCCGCCGTGCCGCCGGCCAGCAGGTTGCCGGTGGTCTTGAAGCCATCGTGGCTGGAGGACGGGCTGGTTTCGGTTTGCAGGCCGCCTTTCACCGTTGGCGCATCGGGAATCGCGCGCGTGACGAAGTTGACGATGCCGCCGACGTTCTGCGGGCCATAACGCACTGCGCCGCCGCCCCGTACCACGTCCACGGCATCCATGTTGCCCATGCTGATGGGCGCGAACGACAACTGCGGCTGGCCATACGGCGCGAACGGCACCGGGATGCCGTCCATCAAGACCGTGGAGCGCGAGGCCAGGCGTGGGTTGAGCCCGCGAATGCCGAAGTTCAGCGCCATGTCGTGGCTGCCGGTGCCGTTGTTTTCCGGGGCGTTGACCCCGGGAATGCGGTTGAGCACGTCGCGGGCCTGGGTGGCGCCCTGGCGTTCGAATTCTTCGCGGCGGATCACGTCCCGGGCGCCCGGGTGCTCGAAGACGTTGGTTTGCGCCGCGTCCCCCAGCCAGTCGCCGACCACGTTGGAGGTGCCCAATTCGAGGGTGGCCGGAGCATTCGCCGGTTGCAGGCTGAAGGCGTTGTTGCCCTCGGCACGGGCTTGCAGGCCGGTGCCTTTGAGCAACGCATTCAAGCCTTCTTCAGCGGTGTAGTTGCCCGACAGGCCGTGGCTTTGCACGCCGGCGGTCACGTCCGAGCCAAATGAAATCAGCACGCCGGCTTCCCGGCCAAATTGATTCAGCGCCGCTTCCAGTGACGTAGGGGCGATGCGGTAGGGCTTGGCGTCAGCCGCCACCGCATAGGGCAGGGCGCTGAAACTGAGGCTGGCCCCCAGCAACAAGTGGCGCAGGGTGCGGGCGAGTGGCGTCAGGCGAGTCGGTTGCTGGGGCATGAAGTGCGGTCCTGAGAAGGAAGGATCAAGGTGGCTTTCCTTCTCTGTCACGCGAGGTGCGGAAAACGGCTCACGGGTTTTGAAAATATTTCAGGCACGGGCTTCGACAGTGACCCAGTAGCGGGTAAACCGCCGAACCCTGACCGGCAGGCTGACTTGCAGCAGGTCCAGGATTCGTTCGCTGTCGTCCAGCGGGTAGCTGCCGGAAATCAGCAGGTTGGCCACCTGCGGGTCGCAATTGAGCTGGCCACGGCGATAACGGCTCAATTCGGCGAGGAAATCTTCCAGGCGCATGTGGGCCGCCACCAGCATGCCGTCGGCCCAGGCGCCGCTGCCGGCGTCGGTGGGGCGGGCGGTGTCCCAGCCTTTGCGGGTGAAATTGACCTGATGGGCTTTCTCCACCGACAACGGCAAACCGCTATAGGTGTTGGGCATCACGTCAACGTGCCCATCAAACACCGCCAGTTGTGTGTGATCGTTGAATTGCCGCACGTTCAGCCGCGCGGCCTGGGCGCTGAGCAGGCCCTGGGAAGTGATGACCCGCAGCGGGGCGTTGCCGGGTTTGGCGGTCAGCAGGATTTCGCCTTCGAGCAGGCGGATCAAGCGTTGCTGGCCATCAAAATGCACATCCACCGCACTGCCGGTGTTGAGCTGCAACTGGCTGCCATCCGCCAGCTGGAACTTGCGCCGTTGGCCGATGGGGCTGCGGTAGTCGGCACTCAACGGCGGCAGGATATGTTGCTGGCGCAAACCCCAGGCCGCTGCCGACCCGGCGCCGAGTATCAGCAACAATTTCAGGGCCTGGCGGCGACTGCTGGATTTCGGCGCATTCAAGGCGGCATGGGCCAGGGGTGATGGCATCCCGCGCAAGCGCTGGTTCACTCGCTGGATGTGCTCCCAGGCCCGCTGATGTTCGCTGTGGGCGTCCAGCCACTGTTGCCAGGCCGCCTGTTTACGTGGGTTGAGCGGGCCCTGCTGCATTTCCATCAGCCAGTGCACCGCTTGTTCGGCGACTTGCGTTGAGAAACTCATAGGGCGAAGTAGCAGCGCATCGCCGCTTTATTCAGGTGACGCTTGACCGTGGCGATGGAGATGCCCAGTTCTGCGCCGATTTGCGCGTAGGTCAGGCCGTCGAGCTGGGACAGCAGGAACGCGCGTTTGACCAGGGGCGCCAGGCCGTCCAGCAACTGGTCCAGCTCCATCAGGGTTTGCAGGATGATTGCCCGCTCTTCCTCCGACGGCGCCACGTGTTCGGGCATTTGCGCCAGGGCGTCGAGGTAGGCGCGCTCCAGGTCCTGGCGGCGGTAATGGTTGCACAGCACACGCTTGGCGATGGTGGTGAGGAAGGCGCGAGGTTCGATCAGCGTCGGTGTTTCCCGTGCGGTGAGCACGCGGATGAAGGTGTCCTGGGCCAGGTCGGCGGCGCTTTCCGGGCAGCCGAGCTTGCGTCGCAACCAGCCGGTGAGCCAGTGGTGATGGTCGTGGTACAGGACTTCGACGGTGTTGGACGGCTGCAACGCGCACACTCCGGCAGCATGGGCATGCTTTAGAGAACAAGAATTGTTCGCATTGTAGGGCGCGCAGGCGGGTTCGGCAATTGCCAGTGATGCGTTCTCTTTTGCTTATGAGAACCTTTATCATTAATATTGCGCACTGACGAACCTGGCGCCTTGTGCATGAAACGCAAAACCTCACTTCCCGTTTCCTACCGTCTTGCCGTGACTTCGCGGGTGCTGGCGGCTGTGGTCGGCGGTTACCTGCTGGCCTCGCTGGCCAGCGTGTGCATGACGCTGTGGCTGCCCACCAGCCGCGCCGATGCGGTGATCAGCGGCATGCTGAGTTCGTTTGTGTTCTACCTGTTGGCGGTCATCTGGTGCTTCGCCTGCCGCACGGCCTGGCGCGCCTGGTTTGGCGTGTTGCTGCCCAGCGCGATAATGGCCACGTTCGCCGGGTTGGCGTACTGGATGGCGCGCACATGAAAGAGGGCTTCCGCCAGGCCATGGCCTGGTTGCACACCTGGGCCGGGCTGATCTTTGGCTGGCTGCTGTTTGCGATTTTCCTGACGGGCACCCTGTCGTATTTCAAGGACGAAATTACCCACTGGATGCAGCCCGAAGTGCAGGCGCATCCCGTCGATGACGCCCGTAGCCTGGCCGCCGCCCAAACCTATCTGCAACACCAGGCGCCCAATGCCGCGCGCTGGTTTATCACCTTGCCGAGCAGCCGTGAGCCGGGCCTGTCGGTGATGTGGCAAGACAAGGTCGACCCGGGCAAACGCGGCAATTTCGTCGAAAAACTCCTCGATCCCGTCAGCGGCCAGCAGGTCCAGGCCCGGGAAAGCATGGGCGGCGAATTCTTCTATCGTTTCCACTTCCAGCTGCAAATGCCCTATCCGTGGGGGCGCTGGCTGTCGACCATCGCCGCGATGGTGATGTTCGTGGCGTTGATCACCGGGATCATCACCCACAAGAAAATCTTCAAGGACTTCTTCACCTTCCGCCCGCGCAAGGGCCAGCGTTCCTGGCTCGACGGGCACAACGCCGTGGGCGTGCTGGTGTTGCCGTTCCACTTGATGATCACCTACAGCAGCCTGGTGATTTTCATGAGCATGGTAATGCCGGCGAGCATCCTCGCTTCCTACGGCAACGATACCCGTGCGTTCTTCAACGATGTGTTTCCGGCCACCGACAATGCGCCGGCCCTCGGCCAGCCGGGGCAATTGCTGCCACTGGGTCCGATGTACGAGCAGGCGCGCGGGCAATGGGCCGGCGGGCATGTCGGACGGCTGGTGGTGAATAATCCAAGCGATGTAAACGCTTCGGTCAATGTGTTCCGCGCCGGGTCGGATCGAGTGGTGCATGACTTTGGCAGCACCGTCTCATTCAACGGCACTACCGGCGAACTGTTGCGGGTGAGCGGCGAGCAGTCGCTGCCGGCGGCGATTGGTGGCAGCTTCTACGGTTTGCACATGGGCCATTTCGCCGGCCCGGTATTGCGCTGGCTGTATTTCATCTGTGGCCTCGCGGGCACGGCAATGATCGGCACCGGGCTGGTGATGTGGCTGGGCAAGCGTCAGCTCAAGCACACCAAAACCGGTGTGCTGCCCTTTGAGCTGCGGCTGGTGGAAGTGCTGAACATCGCCAGCATGTCCGGCTTGATGATCGCCATCGCTGCATTCTTCTGGGCCAACCGCCTGTTGCCGGCCAGCTTTGCCGGGCGCTCGGACTGGGAAGTACAAGCCTTCTTTATTGCCTGGGGCTTGAGCGTCGTGCACGCGATTGTTCGCCAGGGGCGCCGCGGCTGGGTTGAGCAATTGAGTGTGGGCGCGCTGCTGTTTATCGGCGTGCCGGTGCTCAACGCGCTGACCACGACCCAGCATTTGGGTGTGACCCTGGCCAACGGCGACTGGGCCATGGCCGGCTTCGACCTGACGTGCCTGGGCAGCGGTGTGTTCCTCGCCTGGGCTGCCTGGAAAATGCAGCACCGCCGCGTCCCTCAGCCTAAGGCCGAACGTGCCCGGCCATTGACCCTCAAGGGCGAGGTGAACTGAATGCTCCTGGCGCTATTGCTGTGTTACGCAGGGTTTACCGCGTTGTGCCTGTCCATGGACCGGCACCATGGCGAACTGCTGCACAGTAAACCTTCGCCTCGTCGGCGCCTGGGTTTGCGCGTGGGCGGCTGGCTGCTGTTGATTGTCTCGATCTGGCCGGCGGTGCTCGCGACCGGGTGGAGCCAGGGGTTGGTGGAGTGGTGCGCGGTCTTGATGCTCAGCGGGTTGTTGCTGGTGTTGCTGTTGCCGTATCGGCCAAGGCTGGCCTTGATCCTGGCGGGCCTCGGCCTGCTGGCCAGCCCGGTTGCGGCCTTCGCGACCCTTTGAGTCCACCGTTAATGATCACCACGCCTCCCGAACACCCAGAGCAGCACGCAGACGCGGCGGGCGGACGGGCGCATTTCCTGCAAGTGTTCCTGTCCCAGCGCTCGCAGATGGAAGCGCTGGTCAGCCGCCGCGTGGGCTGCCGTGCGACGGCGGCGGACCTGGTGCAGGATTTGTTCCTGCGCTTCTGGCGCCGGCCGCTGGTGCAGGTCGAGGAGCTCAGCACCTACCTGCTGCGCTGCGCCGGCAATATCGCCATCGACCACCTGCGCAGCGAAGGCGCCCGGGTGCGCAGCAGCGAAGGCTGGCTGCCGGAACAACAGGATAACCAGGGCTGCGAACCCCAGGCCGCGCTGGAGGCGGGCAATGATCTGCGTCACGTTGAAGCAGCCTTGCGCAGCCTGCCGGAACGTACCCGGCAGATTTTCCTGCTCAACCGCATCCATGGCCGCAAGTACGCGGAAATCGCCAAGGCCATGGGCCTGTCCCAAAGCGCCGTGGAAAAACATATGATGCGTGCCCTCGAAGCCTGCAAGGCCAGCCTTCGTGAACCATCGCCAAGGAAAGCTCCGTGAACGCCACTGCCCGCGTCACCCCGACGCCCGACCAGGAACAGGCCGCACTGGCCTGGTTGAGCCTGTTGCATGACCAGCCCAGCAGTGGCGACCAGGCCACGTTCAGCCGTTGGCTGCGGGCCGATCCTGCGCATGTGGAAGCCTACGCCCAGGCCCAGGTGCTGTGGGAATTGAGTGAAGTACCGGCCAGAACGTTGGCGGATGAGGATGCCCTGGCGCTGCAGGGTTACTTGAACGCGATGAATACCTCGAAACGCTCCAGCGTGCGGCGCTGGTCTGGCGCCCTGGCCATGGCCGCCTGCCTGCTGGTGATGATCTCGATGGGCGCCGGCTGGCAGCCGTCACGCTGGGTCGATGACTTCGGCGCGGATTACGTCACCGCGCCGGGTGAGGTGAAGACCGTGACCCTGGCCGATCAAAGCCAGGTCACCCTGGACGCCGACAGTGCGATCGCAGTGGATTTCAAGCATGGCGAGCGCCATATCCAGCTACGCCGTGGCGCCGGTTTTTTCAGTGTGACCCACACTGGCGAATCCTTTGTGGTCGAGGCCGGCAGCGGCGAAGCACGGGTGCTCGGCACGCAGTTTGAGGTGCGCCTGCAACCGGCAGGTGCGCAGGTGACGGTGTTGTCCGGTCGGGTTGGAGTAACGCCGTCGAAGTATGCTCAGCAACAGATTCTGACGGCCGGCCAGCAAGTGGCCTACGCCGACGGTGTCGCCGATGAGCTGCACGCGGTCGATAGCGAGTCGCGCCTGGCCTGGCGCGATGGTTGGCTCAACTACTACAAGGCGCCGCTGGCCGATGTGGTGCAAGACCTCGGCCGCTACTATCCGGGGCGCATTCTGCTGCTCAACGAAGACCTCGGCGCCCGGCGTGTCAGCGGTAGTTTTCCGAGCAAGGATCCGCAAGCGGTACTCAACGCGCTGCAGGCGGTCCTGGGGTTTGAACAACACTCGCTGCTCGGTCGGATGATCGTATTGCGCTAGATACAGAGCGCTACGCCGCAATGGCGTGGCGCTGTCATTACTTGCACCACCTTCCCTTGAAAATCCCCATGCCTTGGCACATCCGTGTGTGTGGACCTTTCATTTAACCTTCATCGCAATCGCCAAAACCTGTAACCAAATCGTTACGTGATGCACGGATGATCCTCGGATTCCTGAGCAGGTGGTCAGGAAGATTGGCGGCGCTGTTCACCCAGCCGAGATCGCCAATACCTCCCCCATAACAACAGATAGATGCATGTAAGGGATCTACTCGTGACCTACAACAAACTCTATGCCCTGCTTTTAGCATCGGGCCTGGGCGGCTTTGCGCCGCTGGTTCTGGCAGACGATTCCCAGGATGTCGGTTCGGTGCACGTCGCCGGCGAACGTACCCTGGGCACCGGCCACATGATTCAGGAAGAAAGTGCCAAGGCCCGGTCCACGGTGACCAAGGAAGCCATGGACGAAATGTCCCCGACGGCCAACGCCATCGACAAGCTCAAGTACACCCCGGGCATCAACGTTTCCAACGACGACGCCAGCGGCATGAGCGGCACCAGCTTCACCATGCGCGGCATGAACTCCGATCAGGTCGGGGTTTCCATGGACGGCGTGCCGATCAACGACTCCGGCAGCTACGGTGTTTACGCCAACCAATTGGGCGACCCGGAAAACGTCGGCGAAGTATTTGTCACCCAGGGCTCCTCGGAAGCGGACGGCCCACACATTGGTTCCAGCGGCGGCAATATCGGCATGGTCACCATTCGGCCGACCAAGGAGCCGGGGCTGTTCGTCAAGCAATCCATGGGTTCGAACAACCTGACAAAGTCCTTCGCCCGCATCAACACCGGCGACCTCGGCGGCTTCAAGACCTGGGTGTCGGCCTCTCACACCGAGGGCGACAAGTGGCGCGGCAAGGGCTCCTTGCGGGGCGACAAGGTGGAGTGGAGCACGCTGTTCGAAGACGACAACGGCAACACCAGCAACTTCACCATGAAGTACAACACCCAGGAAAACTACAACTACAACACGCTGAGCAAGAGCCAGTTCCAGCAACAGGGCCGCCGCCTGGATTACGCGGAAACGCCGGTCTACAAGAACGGATTGCTGTCGTCTTCCTACAAGCTCAACCGCAACCCATTTGAAAGTGTCATGACCACCTTCACCCAGCGCTGGCGCCTGCGTGATGACCTGGCCCTGACGGTTGCGCCTTACTACTACTGGGGCAACGGCGGCAGTTTCAGCGGCCAGACCGCGACCAACCTGGGGCCGAAGTCCGACAAGAGTGGCAACTACGACCTGAGCAACCTCAAGTCGGCCAACTACTATCGCCCCTCGTGGACCGAAACCTGGCGCCCTGGCGTGACGGTCAAAATGAAATGGGACATCAACGAGGAACACAGCCTGGATTACGGCTACTGGTACGAGCGCGCTCGCCAGCGCCAGACCCAGCCGTATATAGGGATCAACAGCGAAGGTGCACCGGACGACGTCTGGGGCGATTACAACAGCGGCGGCCAGGTGGTCGACAAGAACGGCAAGACTGTCCAGGGGCGCCACCAGTACACCGTGACCCCGGCCCAGAAGCTGTGGGTGCAGGACAGCTGGCAAGCCACGCCAGACCTGAGCTTTGTCGGCGGGCTGGCGTACCAGTACGTCGAACGTGACGGCGACAACCTCGGTAGCCTGTACGACAAGCCGGAAAAGCGTAACGCCCGCTACCATCAGTTCCTGCCGAACTTCAGTGCCAAGTACCAGGTCGACGAGAGCAACCAGGCGTTCTACAACGTCACTCGCAACATGCGCACACCGCAGAACTACGTGCTGTACAACAAGGGTGACTCGCTCAACCTCAACCCCGAACTGAGCTGGAACCAGGAACTGGGCTGGCGCTACACCGAAGAGAAAATGGCCCTGAGCGCCACCCTGTTCTACATCACCTTCAAGGACCGTCAGCTGTCGACCACCGACTTGAACGGTGACTACGTGATGGCCAACGTCGGTGACGTGACCAACAAAGGCCTGGAGTTGGAGTGGAGCGGCCTGCTGCCGTACAACTTCAACTACTACGCGTCGTACACCTATACCAAGTCCGAGCAGCAGGACGACTTTGTCAGCAAGAACGTGTTGTTACCGACCAAGGGCAACCAGTTGGCCAACGTGCCGGAAAACATGCTCAACCTGGTGTTTGGTTACGACGACAAGCGCTACTACGGCAACATTGCCGGCAAGTATGTCGGGGCGTTCTACGGTGATTTGACCAACAACGAGAAAATCTCCGGGCGCACCGTGTTCGACCTCAACGCCGGTATCTACCTGCCGGTGGACAAGAAGGTCTTCAAGTCGGCCGCGCTGCGCTTCTCGATGCTCAATGTGTTCGACAAGGAATACCTGAGCTCGGCGCGCACCGTGTCGTTCAACTCGGCGCCGGTGAATGGCCTGGCGGCCAGTTCGGCGTATTACAACGTGGGTGAAGAGCGTACGGCGATGGTTTCCCTGGAGGCCAATTTCTAACGCGTACGCAAACCCAATGTGGGAGCGGGCTTGCTCGCGAAAGCGGTGGATCAGTCGCCAGATGTATTGACTGAACCAGCGCATTCGCGAGCAAGCCCGCTCCCACATTTGATCTGCGGTATTTTACAGAGTGAGTTACTTCAGGGCCGCCATGATCGCTTCCGGGTTGTAGTCGCGAATCAGCGTGCCGTTCACGTCCACAAACGGAATCCCGCCGCCCCCCAACGCCTCGTACGCCTTGCGCGCCTGGGCGTCCTTCTCGATATCAAACGCCTGGTAGGGAATCCCCTTGGAATCCAGAAAGCGCCGGATCTGTTTGCAGTAGCCGCACCACTCGGTGGAATACAGCACCACGCGCGCTGCCGCGCGTGTCTGCTCCGGCACCACCTGGGAGGGGTTGAACAACCGCTCGATCTTGCCCCAGTTCTGGAAAACCACCACCACCAGCAACACCAGCAGGACTTTCTTCAGAACCCCGCCCAGCATCAGTTGCGACGCTTGAGCTGGTCGGTCAGTTGGGTCGGCAGGCCCTTGATGATCAAGGTGCCGGCGGCTTCGTCGTATTCGATCTTGTCGCCCAGCAGGTGCGCTTCAAAGCTGATGGACAAGCCTTCGGCACGCCCGGTGAAACGGCGGAACTGGTTGAGGGTGCGTTTATCCGCCGGGATTTCCGGCGACAGGCCGTAGTCCTTGTTGCGGATGTGATCGTAGAAGGCTTTTGGCCGATCTTCATCGATTAACCCGGACAGCTCTTCCAGGCCCATCGGCTCGCCGAGCTTGGCCTGGCTGCTGGCGTAGTCCACCAGGGTCTTGGTTTTCTCGCGGGCGGACTCGTCCGGCAGATCCTCGCTTTCAACGAAGTCGCTGAAGGCCTTGAGCAGGGTGCGGGTTTCGCCCGGACCGTCGACGCCTTCCTGGCAGCCGATAAAGTCGCGGAAGTACTCCGAGACCTTCTTGCCGTTCTTGCCCTTGATAAAGGAGATGTATTGCTTGGACTGCTTGTTGTTCTGCCACTCGGACACGTTGATCCGCGCTGCGAGGTGCAGTTGGCCAAGGTCGAGGTGGCGCGACGGCGTCACGTCCAGCTGGTCGGTCACGGCCACGCCTTCGCTGTGGTGCAGCAGGGCGATCGCCAGGTAATCGGTCATGCCCTGTTGATAGTGGGCAAACAGCACGTGGCCGCCGGTGGAGAGGTTGGACTCCTCCATCAGCTTCTGCAGGTGTTCCACCGCAATGCGGCTGAAGGCGGTGAAATCCTTGCCACCGTCGAAATATTCCTTCAACCAGCCACTGAACGGATGCGCGCCGGACTCGGCATGGAAAAAGCCCCAGGCCTTGCCTTGTTTGGCGTTGTAGCTCTCGTTGAGGTCGGCGAGCATGTTCTCGATCGCGGCCGACTCGGCAAGCTCGGAGTCGCGGGCGTGGAGAACTGCAGGGGTGCCGTCGGGTTTTTTGTCGATCAGGTGGACGATGCAATGACGGATCGGCATGGGCTTCTCGGCTGGTTGAAGGGGAGGGGTGGGGCTCCCGGAAAAAGTCGCCAGTGTACCGCACCCGCTGGGGATGGCGCTGTTCGGAGGGCGTTTTGAGCGCCATCCGACGGGCCATATGCCTTTTTTTCACGGTTTAGAGCGATAAAGCTGACCAAATGGGTATGTTGAGGCGGATATTTCCCCGTCTCTGTGCTAGTTTTGCCCCGTCTTACGCGCAGTCTGGGCGTTAAGCGTGCATTCAGCATTTGTCAGGTCGAACCAAACCCGGTTTCAGGTATCTATAACCCCGATCTTCGTGGTTATAGCCCTTGGGTGCCAGGCCTTGATGGCAGGGCTCGATGGCTGACACTGCACTCTGCAATCCAAATGAATTTGATAGGGAAGGAACACCACAATGGCTATTACTAAAGACCAACTGATCGCTGATCTGGCTGAAGCTGTAGACGCACCGAAAACCACCGTGCGTGCTCTGCTGGACCAACTGAGCCAGATCGTTGCTGATCAGCTGGAAAACGGCGGCGAAATCACTCTGCCAGGCGTTGGCAAACTGAAAGTGACCGAGCGTCCTGCCCGTACTGGCCGTAACCCTTCGACTGGCGCTGCCATCGAAATCGCTGCCAAGAAAGTTATCAAGCTGGTTGTGGCCAAAGGCCTGACCGACGCTGTTAACAAGTAAGACGCAGCAAAAAAAACCGTGCTCCGGAGCGATCCGGGCACGGTTTTTTGTTGCCTGCGATTTATCAGTCTTTACGGGCCCAACGCTGGCGCCATACCTGTTGCTCGCTCGGGGTCTGGAACGTCCAGGCGACGAAGCGGCTCTGCTTCTGGCCCTGGGACATTTCCACCACCTGGCTTTCCAGCACACCGGCCTTTTTCAGCGCTGTCTGGATCGCCGGCAAGTTCGACGCTTTCGACACCAGCGTGCTGAACCACAGCACTTTATGCTGGAAATGCGCGCTTTCAGCGATCAACTGCGTCACAAACCGCGCTTCACCGCCTTCACACCACAATTCCGCCGACTGGCCACCGAAGTTCAGCACCGGCAACTTGCGTTTCGGATCAGCCTTGCCCAGTGCTCGCCATTTACGTTCGCTGCCCTTGGTCGCTTCATCCATGGACGCGTGGAAGGGCGGGTTGCACATGGTCAGGTCAAACCGCTCGCCTGGCTCCAGCAAGCCCAGCAGGATCTGCTTGGGGTTGGTTTGCTGGCGCAGCTGGATGGCCTTGTTCAGCCCGTTGGACTGCACGATCGCCTTGGCGGCGGCCACGGCGGTCGGGTCGACTTCCGAGCCGAGGAAGTTCCAGCGGTACTCGCTGTAGCCAATCAACGGATAGACGCAGTTGGCGCCCATGCCGATGTCCAGCACCTTCACCGGCGCGCCACGGGGGATCACGCCTTCGTTGACGCTCGCCAGCAGGTCGGCGAGGAAGTGCACGTAGTCGGCACGCCCCGGTACCGGTGGGCACAGGTAGTCAGCCGGGATATCCCAGTGATTGATGCCGTAGAACGCCTTGAGCAACGCCCGGTTGAACACCCGCACCGCGTCTGGGCTGGCAAAGTCGATGCTTTCCTTGCCGTACGGGTTGATGATCACGAATTGCGCCAGTTCGGGCGTGGTCTTGATCAGCGCCTGGAAGTCGTAACGGCCCTGGTGGCGGTTACGCGGGTGCAAGGTGGCCTCTTTGCGCGGAACGACGGGCTTGGCCGGCGTATTGGATTTTGGCTTCTTGCGCGGTGCTTTGGGTGTGCTGGGGGCGGTCATGGGCTGCGTCGATTCTGCGTTTGTTTCAAAAGTGGCGGGTATTGTCACACATTCCTTGGTCGAACTCGGTCAAATGTGGGAGCTGGCTTGCCTGCGATGCAGGTGACTCGGTGTATCTGCCAGACCGAGGCGATGCCATCGCAGGCAAGCCAGCTCCCACATTGATCGGGTTTCCAAAGAGAAATAGCGGTGTTTTTCCAAGCAAAAAAAAGAGACCCGAAGGTCTCTTTTTCCGCACGGGCAGCCTCTTACAGGCTGGAAATCCGTGCGTGTTGCTCCGCCAGCTTGCCCAAAGCCTGTTCAGCCTCAGCCAGTTTGGCGCGTTCTTTCTCGATCACTTCAGCCGGAGCCTTGTCGACGAACGCCGCGTTGGACAGCTTGCCGCCCACCCGCTGCACTTCGCCTTGCAGGCGCAGGATTTCCTTGTCCAGGCGCGCCAGTTCGGCACCCTTGTCGATCAGGCCGGCCATCGGCACCAGCACTTCCATCTCGCCCACCAGTGCGGTGGCGGACAGCGGTGCTTCTTCGCCAGCGGCCAATACGGTGATCGACTCCAGCTTCGCCAGCTTCTTGAGCAGCGCGTCGTTCTCGGTGAGGCGACGCAGGTCTTCGCTGCTGGCGTTCTTCACGAACACGGCCAGTGGCTTGCCCGGACCGATATTCATCTCGGCGCGGATGTTGCGCGTACCCATCATCAGGGTCTTGAGCCACTCGATATCGCTTTCGGCTGCCTCGTCAATGCGGGCTTCGTTGGCCACCGGCCAAGGTTGCAGCATGATGGTCTTGCCGTCTTTGCCCGCCAGCGGCGCGATGCGCTGCCAGATTTCTTCGGTGATGAAGGGCATGAACGGATGCGCCAGGCGCAACGCCACTTCCAGTACGCGCACCAGGGTTTGACGGGTGCCGCGCTGACGTTCGATCGGCGAGTTCTCGTCCCACAGCACGGGCTTGGACAGTTCCAGGTACCAGTCGCAATACTGGTTCCAGATGAACTCGTACAGGGCCTGCGCCGCCAGGTCAAAGCGGAACTGGTCGAGTTGACGGGTCACTTCGGCTTCGGTGCGCTGCAGCTGGGAGATGATCCAGCGGTCCGCCAGGGACAGCTCGATGGTCTCGCCGTTCTGGCCGCAGTCTTCGCCTTTATCCAGTACGTAGCGCGCGGCATTCCAGATCTTGTTGCAGAAGTTGCGATAGCCTTCGACGCGGCCCATGTCGAACTTGATGTCGCGACCGGTGGACGCCAGCGAGCAGAAGGTAAAGCGCAGGGCGTCGGTGCCGTAGCTGGCGATGCCATCGGCGAACTCGTCGCGGGTCTGCTTCTCGATCTTCTTCGCCAGTTTCGGCTGCATCAGGCCCGAGGTGCGTTTCTGCACCAGGGTTTCCAGGTCGATGCCGTCGATGATGTCCAGCGGGTCCAGGACGTTGCCCTTGGACTTGGACATCTTCTGGCCCTGGCCATCACGCACCAGGCCGTGCACGTACACGGTCTTGAACGGTACCTGCGGGGTGCCGTCTTCGTTCTTCACCAAGTGCATGGTGAGCATGATCATCCGGGCAACCCAGAAGAAAATGATGTCGAAGCCGGTGACCAGCACGTCGGTGGAATGGAATTTCTTCAGGAATTCGGTCTGTTGCGGCCAGCCGAGGGTGGAGAACGTCCACAGGCCCGAGCTGAACCAGGTGTCCAGTACGTCGTTGTCCTGTTGCAGCGCCACGTCCGCGCCAAGGTTGTGCTTGGCACGGACTTCGGCTTCGTCGCGGCCCACATAGACCTTGCCCGACTCGTCGTACCAGGCCGGAATCCGGTGGCCCCACCACAGCTGGCGGCTGATGCACCAATCCTGGATGTCACGCATCCACGAGAAGTACATGTTTTCGTACTGTTTCGGCACGAACGCGATGCGGCCGTCTTCCACGGCAGCGATCGCCGGCTCAGCCAAAGGCTTGGTGGACACGTACCACTGGTCGGTCAGCCAGGGCTCGATGATGGTGCCGGAGCGGTCGCCCTTCGGCACTTTCAGGCCGTGGTCGTCAACGCTCACCAGCAGGCCGGCGGCGTCGAAGGCGGCAACGATCTGCTTGCGCGCTTCGAAACGGTCGAGGCCGGCGTATTCAGCCGGGATCTTGCCGTCGATGCTCTCGTTCAGCGTGCCGTCGAGGTTGAACACCTGGCAGGCTGGCAGAACAGCGGCGTTTTTGTCGAAGATGTTCAGCAGCGGCAGGTTATGGCGCTTGCCAACTTCATAGTCGTTGAAATCGTGGGCCGGGGTGATTTTCACGCAGCCGGTGCCGAATTCAGGGTCGCAGTAGTCGTCCGCGATAATCGGGATGCGACGGCCAACCAGCGGCAGCTCGACGAACTTGCCGATCAGCGCCTGGTAGCGCTCGTCGTTCGGGTTGACCGCGACGGCGGCATCACCAAGCATGGTTTCCGGACGGGTGGTGGCGACGATCAGGTAATCATTGCCTTCGGCGGTCTTGGCGCCGTCAGCCAACGGGTACTTGAGGTTCCACAGGAAACCTTTCTCATCGTGGTTTTCCACTTCAAGGTCGGAAATCGCCGTGTGCAGCTTGGTGTCCCAGTTGACCAGGCGCTTGCCGCGGTAGATCAGGCCGTCTTCATGCAGGCGCACGAAGGCTTCCTTCACGGCTTCCGACAGGCCGTCGTCCATGGTGAAGCGCTCGCGGCTCCAGTCGACGGACGAGCCCAGGCGACGGATCTGACGGCTGATATTGCCGCCGGACTGATCCTTCCATTCCCAGATTTTCTCGAGGAATTTCTCGCGGCCCAGGTCGTGACGGTTCTGGCCGGTGGCTTCCAGTTGGCGTTCCACCAGCATCTGGGTGGCGATACCGGCGTGGTCTGTACCTGGTTGCCACAGGGTGTTGCGACCCTGCATGCGGCGGAAACGAATCAGGGCATCCATGATCGCATTGTTGAAGCCATGGCCCATGTGCAGGCTGCCAGTGACGTTCGGTGGCGGAATCATGATGGTGTAGGCATCGCCCGCGCCTTGCGGAGCGAAATAATTCTCGGACTCCCAGGTCTGGTACCAGGAAGTTTCAATAGCGTGCGGCTGGTAGGTCTTATCCATGCGCGGCGGGACCCTAGTTGGCATTAATTCAGGAAAGCCGACAAGTATAACGGGGGATAGGGGAGAGGGGTAGGAGCGAGCTTGCTCGCGAAAAACCTGAGGGCGGCGCGTTCATTCAGGATGTACGCGTTATCGTTCACGCCCTTCGCGAGCAAGCCCGCTCCCACAGGGGATATGTGTCAGCCTTAGTTCTGGTACTGGCTCAACAACCGCTCCATGCGCGCATCCAGCCGGCGCTTGATCTCGGTTTCGATATGCGGGGCAAAATCGTCGATCACGTCTTGCATGATCAGTTGCGCGGCGGCGCGCAGTTCGTTGTCCAGGTGCAGCAGCAGGGCGTCGGGGGCTTTTTCGGCGGCAGGTACGGCAACAGCCGCAGCCGGCGCAGCTTGTACCACGGGCGTTTCGACAGGTTCCGGCGTAACCGGCTTGCCACCCACCATATCGAACAGCAGGGGAATTTGTACGTCACCGTTGACCGCATCGGTCAGCAATGGCGGTTGCAGGTCATCATCACCGAGCAGCTTGCGGATCGACTCAAGGTCGTCCAGCAGGTGGTCAGAGTCTTTTAGCGGGTTTGGAGTGTCCATCGTGTGCTCAAAGTCGTTGTAGCCGGTGATCTTGCAGAGAATAGCCCTGTTCGCGGTAGAAGCGGAAACTCTCCCGCGCGGCCTGACGAATAGCCGGGTCTTCCACCACCACTTCCGCCACGCGGGCGAAACCCTTGGCGAAGGCCGGTACTTTCAGGTCAAGGTTGACCAGCAGGTCTGTGTGATCGCCGCAGCTGTCGCCCAAACCCAGTACCACCAGGCCTTCCGGTTCTGATTCGGCGGGACCGTGGGGCACGAAGCTTTCGCCCTTGAAGCGCCACAGGCGGGCGTCGAGGTCATCACGCTGGGCGGCATCGCTGCAGTGCAGGTAGATGCGGTGGCCCATGCGCCAGGCTTTTTCGGTGAGCTTGCAGGCAAAGTCCAGGCGCGCGGAAGGATCGGCGCTGGGCAATATATAGAAGTCGACTTGGGTCATTGCGGTTCCTGAGCCCCGGGCGGCTTTACAGGCGCCCGGGGATCTTCAGTTTCAGGCTTTGGCGCGGTCCAGCAGGTACTGGGTCAGCAATGGAACCGGACGGCCAGTGGCGCCCTTGTCCTTGCCGCCGCTGGTCCAGGCGGTGCCGGCGATGTCCAGGTGGGCCCAGTTGAAGTTCTTGGCGAAACGCGACAGGAAGCACGCCGCAGTGATGGTGCCGGCTTTCGGGCCACCAATGTTGGCGATGTCGGCGAACGGGCTGTCCAGCTGTTCCTGATACTCATCGAACAGCGGCAGTTGCCAGGCGCGGTCGTCGGCAGCCTGGCCGGCGCTGAGCAGTTGGCCGATCAGTTCGTCGCTGTTGCCCAGCAGGCCCGACGTGTGGGCGCCCAGGGCAACCACGCAGGCACCGGTCAGGGTGGCGATGTCGATCACGGCTTGCGGCTTGAAGCGCTCGGCGTAGGTCAGGGCGTCGCACAGCACCAGGCGGCCTTCGGCGTCGGTGTTGAGGATTTCCACGGTCTGGCCGCTGAGGGTGGTGACGATGTCGCCCGGACGGGTCGCGCCGCCGCTCGGCATGTTCTCGGCGCAGGCCAGGATGCACACCAGGTTGATCGGCAGCTTGAGTTCCAGCACGGCACGCAGGGTGCCGAACACGCTGGCGGCGCCGCCCATGTCGTACTTCATCTCGTCCATGCCCAGGCCCGGCTTGAGGCTGATGCCGCCGGTGTCGAAGGTGATGCCTTTGCCGACCAGGGCAAATGGCTTCTCGGACTTCTTGCCGCCGTTGTATTGCATCACGATCAGGCGTGGCGGCTGGTCGCTGCCCTGGCCCACGGCATAGAACGAGCCCATGCCCAGTTCCTTGATCTTCTTCTCATCCAGGACTTCGACTTTCAGGCCCTTGAATTCCTTGCCCAGCGCCTTGGCTTGCTCGCCCAGGTAGGTTGGGTGGCAGATGTTCGGTGGCAGGTTGCCCAGGTCACGGGTGAACGCCATGCCGCCGGCGATGGCCTGGGCGTGGGTCACGGCGCGTTCGACTTCAGCCTGGGCCGCCTTGATGGTCAGCAGGGTGACTTTCTTCAGGGCGCGGGGTTCGGCCTTGGTGCTCTTGAACTGGTCGAAGACGTAGCCGCCGTCCAGCAGGCTTTCGGCCAGCAGGCGGGTCTTGCCGTAGCTGTCGCGGCCCTTGACTACGACTTCGTCCAGCGCCAGGGCCGCGTCGGTGCCGCCCAGGCCCTTGAGGGTGTTGAGGATGCCGGCGATGATCTTGCGGAACGGACGGTCGCCCAGTTCGGCGTCTTTACCAACGCCCACCAGCAATACGCGGTCGGCTTTAAGGTTAGGCAGGCTTTGCAGCAGCAGGCTTTGGCCGACCTTGCCGGCCAGGTCACCGCGCTTGAGGACTGCGCTGATGGCGCCGCCGCTCAGTTCGTCCAGTTGCTTGGCGGCAACGCCGAGCTTGCGGCCTTCGCCGACAGCGACCACGAGGGTGGCGGTTTTCAACGTTTCGGGGCTAACGCTTTTTACAACCAGTTCCATTTTCGGGTCCCTTATAAAGGTCAGTGAGCCAGGAGTCTGTACTCCGGCTTGTAAGCTTGGCAGCCTGTAGGCCGCCCGCGACAAAGGCCGCAGTTTGAACCTCGCCGCCCGAGCCTGACAACCCTTGCGGGCAGCTTTGTGCACGCGTATGAGCAAGCTCCGTGACAGGTGCGGTCAATCACAGGATAATGCGCCATCTTTTTAGCCGGCCTGCAGCAATGGGTCGACTCGATATGCTTGCTTGTTTGGCCGCCTTAGCCTGACAACCCTGGAGTGTCTGGTTTGATCGTCTTCCGTTATCTATCCCGCGAAGTCCTGTTGACCCTGAGTGCCGTGAGTGCGGTATTGCTGGTCATCATCATGAGTGGTCGCTTCGTCAAATACCTCGCCCAGGCTGCCTCGGGTGCCCTGGATCCGGGTTCGCTGTTCCTGATCATGGGCTTTCGCCTGCCGGGCTTCCTGCAGTTGATCCTGCCATTGGGCCTGTTTCTCGGGATTCTGCTGGCCTACGGCCGCTTGTACCTTGAAAGCGAAATGACCGTGTTGTCGGCCACCGGCATGAGCCAGCAACGTTTGCTGGCCATGACCATGGTTCCGGCCACCGGTATCGCGCTGGTGGTGGCCTGGCTGAGCTTGAGCCTGGCACCCCAGGGCGCCATGCAGTTCCAGCTGGTGCTGAACAAACAGGACGCCATGACCGAATTCGACACCCTGGAGCCGGGCCGCTTCCAAGCGCTCAACGACGGCACCCGGGTGACCTATACCGAGCAAATGTCGGATGACCGTGCCAACCTGGGAGGGGTGTTCATCTCCCAGAAAAACCTCGGCCAGAACCAGAAAGACCGTGGTATTTCGATTCTGGTGGCCGACAAGGGGCGCCAGGAAGTGCGTCCGGATGGCAGCCGTTACCTGATCCTGGAAGATGGCTATCGCTATGACGGGAGCCCCGGTCAGGCCGATTACCGCGCAATCAAGTACGACACCTATGGCGTGATGCTGGCCCGGCCGGATGTCAGCGATGAGGTCACCGACCGCGACGCGATCCCGACCCCAGACCTGATCGGCAGCAAGGAACTGCGTTCGATCGCCGAGCTGCAATGGCGGATTTCCCTGCCGCTGCTGGTGTTCATCGTGACCTTGATGGCCGTGCCGCTGTCCCGGGTCAACCCGCGCCAGGGCCGCTTCCTCAAGCTGCTGCCGGCGATCCTGCTTTATATGGCTTACCTGACCATCCTGATTTCCGCCCGCGGCTCCCTGGAGAAGGGCAAACTGCCGCCGGCCCTTGGGTTGTGGTGGGTCCACGGGGTCTTCCTGGCCATTGGCCTGGGGCTGCTTTATTGGGAACCGATGCGGTTGAAGATGCGGAGTCGTCGCAGCGTGAAGGAGATGGCCCGTGGTTAAGCTCGACCGCTACATTGGTAGCAGCGTCCTGGTCGCAATCCTTGCGGTATTGGGCATTATTCTAGGGCTGGCCTCGTTGTTCGCCTTCATTGATGAAGTCGGCAACGTCAGCGATACCTACACCGTTACCGACGTCCTGAGCTACGTGGCGCTGACGGCGCCCCGCCGCCTGTACGACATGATGCCGATGGCTGCGCTGATCGGCTGCCTGATCGGCCTGGGCAGCCTGGCCAGCAACAGCGAGCTGACCATCATGCGCGCGGCGGGTGTTTCCATCGGTCGCATCGTGTGGGCGGTCATGAAGCCCATGCTGTTGCTGATGGTCGTCAGCGTGCTGATCGGTGAATACGTGGCGCCTCCAGCCGAGTCCACGGCCCAGGCCAATCGTGCCCTGGCCCAGGGTTCGGGCGATGCCCAGAGCTCCAAGCATGGCCTGTGGCACCGCCAGGGTGAGGAGTTTATCCACATCAACGCCGTGCAGCCGGGTGGCTTGCTGGTGGGTGTCACCCGCTACCACTTCGACAAGGAACGTCACCTGCTGTCGTCGAGCTTCGCCAAACGTGCACAGTACGCCGACGAAAAGTGGCAACTGAGCGATGTGACCACCACCTATTTCCGTGATATCGGCAAGGGTGCGGCATCGACCACCGAAGTGATCAATGTGCCGACGGAGCAGTGGGATATTTCCCTCAAGCCCGAATTGCTGAATACCGTGGTGATGATCCCGGAAAGCCTGCCTATCTCCGGCCTGTGGGGGTATATCCATTACCTCAAGGACCAGGGCTTGAACAACGGCCGTTACTGGCTGGCGTTTTGGGTCAAGGTGTTGCAGCCGGTGGTGACGGCTGCGCTGGTGCTGATGGCGATCTCGTTCATCTTTGGCCCGTTGCGTTCCGTGACCCTCGGCCAGCGCGTGTTTACCGGCGTACTGGTGGGTTTCACCTTCCGTATCGCCCAGGACCTGCTGGGGCCGTCCAGCCTGGTATTCGGTTTCTCGCCGCTGTTTGCGGTGCTGGTGCCGACCGCCATCTGCGCCGTGGCCGGCTTCTGGCTGTTGCGTCGGGCCGGTTGAGCCCGCGCTTATGAACAAAAAATGCCCCGTTCGAACGATCGGGGCATTTTTGTTCTTGGTCGCCATGGATGACGTCTGGTCTGCGCATCAGGTACAATTCCCGGCTATTTTTCAGCGGGCAGTCTGCCTGCAGCCTTTTTGAGTGTTGATCCGTGAGTGATTTGAGTCATATCCGCAATTTCTCCATCATCGCCCACATTGACCATGGCAAGTCGACGCTGGCCGATCGATTCATCCAGATGTGCGGCGGCCTTGCCGAGCGTGAAATGGAAGCCCAGGTGCTGGACTCCATGGACCTCGAGCGCGAGCGCGGGATCACCATCAAGGCCCACAGCGTAACCCTGTACTACACCGCCAAAGACGGTATCAAGTACCAGCTCAACTTCATTGACACCCCGGGTCACGTCGACTTCACCTATGAAGTCAGCCGTTCCCTGGCGGCCTGCGAAGGTGCGTTGCTGGTAGTGGACGCGGGCCAGGGCGTTGAAGCCCAGTCCGTGGCCAACTGCTACACCGCCATCGAGCAAGGCCTGGAGGTGATGCCGGTGCTGAACAAGATCGACCTGCCACAGGCCGATCCGGACCGCGTCAAGGAAGAGATTGAGAAGATCATCGGCATTGACGCCACCGACGCCGTCGAGTGCAGCGCCAAGACCGGCCTGGGCGTCGACGAAGTGCTCGAGCGCCTGGTCAAGACCATTCCGGCTCCCACCGGCAACTACGAAGATCCGCTGCAAGCGTTGATCATCGACTCCTGGTTCGACAACTACCTGGGCGTTGTTTCCCTGGTACGCGTGCGCCACGGCCGTGTGAAGAAGGGCGACAAGATCCTAGTCAAGTCCACCGGCAAGATCCACCTGGTGGACAGCGTCGGTGTATTCAACCCGAAGCACACGGCTACCACTGATCTGAAAGCCGGCGAAGTAGGCTTCATCATCGCCGGTATCAAGGACATCCACGGTGCACCGGTAGGTGACACCCTGACCTTGAGCTCCACCCCTGACGTCGACGTGCTGCCGGGCTTCAAACGCATCCAGCCGCAGGTTTACGCCGGCCTGTTCCCGGTCAGCTCCGACGACTTCGAGGACTTCCGCGAAGCCCTGCAGAAGCTGACCCTCAACGACTCGTCGTTGCAGTACACCCCGGAAAGCTCCGACGCCCTCGGGTTCGGCTTCCGCTGCGGGTTCCTGGGCATGCTGCACATGGAAATCATCCAGGAGCGCCTCGAGCGCGAATACGACCTGGACCTGATCACCACCGCGCCGACGGTTATTTTTGAACTGGCGCTGAAAACCGGTGAAACGATTTACGTCGACAACCCGTCCAAGCTTCCGGATCTGTCTTCCATCGAAGACATGCGCGAACCGATCGTGCGGGCCAATATTCTTGTGCCGCAAGAGCATCTGGGCAACGTCATTACCCTGTGTATCGAAAAGCGTGGCGTACAACACGACATGCTGTTCCTCGGTACCCAGGTGCAAGTGACCTACGATTTGCCGATGAACGAAGTGGTCCTGGACTTCTTCGACCGTCTCAAATCCACCAGCCGCGGCTATGCTTCGCTGGATTACCATTTTGACCGTTACCAATCAGCTAATCTGGTGAAGCTGGATGTACTGATCAACGGCGACAAGGTGGATGCCCTGGCGCTGATCGTGCACAAGGACAACGCGCACTACAAAGGTCGCCAGTTGACCGAAAAGATGAAAGAACTGATTCCGCGCCAGATGTTCGACGTCGCGATCCAGGCCGCCATCGGCGGGCAGATCATTGCACGGACTTCCGTCAAGGCACTCAGAAAGAACGTACTGGCCAAATGCTATGGCGGCGACGTCAGCCGTAAGCGCAAGCTGCTCGAGAAGCAAAAGGCCGGTAAAAAACGCATGAAGCAAGTGGGTAACGTGGAAATTCCACAAGAAGCCTTCCTTGCGGTGCTCAGGTTGGATAGTTAGGTCCTATGTCACTAAATTTCCCGCTGTTGCTGGTCATCGCCGTTGCCGTTTGCGGTCTATTGGCGTTGCTCGATCTGGTGTTCTTCGCCCCGCGTCGCCGGGCAGCCATCGCGTCCTATCAGGGCAGCGTCAGCCAGCCCGATGTGGCGGTGATCGAGAAACTGAACAAAGAGCCGATGCTGGTTGAATACGGCAAGTCGTTCTTCCCGGTGTTGTTCATCGTGCTGGTGCTGCGTTCGTTCCTGGTGGAACCGTTTCAGATCCCTTCGGGCTCGATGAAACCTACCCTGGACGTGGGCGACTTCATCCTGGTGAACAAGTTTTCCTACGGGATCCGCTTGCCGGTGATCGACAAGAAAGTGATCGAGATCGGTGACCCGCAGCGCGGCGATGTGATGGTGTTTCGCTACCCAAGCGACCCGAACGTCAACTACATCAAGCGTGTAGTGGGCCTGCCGGGCGACGTGATTCGCTACACCAGTGACAAGCGCCTGTTCGTCAACGGCGAGTCGGTGGCAGAAAAACTGATCGGTTCCGAGCCGAACACCCTGGGCAGCGCCGAGCTGTACCAGGAAAAACTCGGGGCGGTAGAGCACGAAATCCGCAAGGAGATGAGCCGCTACCGTTCGCCGCCTGACAACCAGTGGACAGTGCCTGCCGGGCACTACTTCATGATGGGCGACAACCGCGACAACTCCAACGACAGCCGCTACTGGGATGACCCGAATATTCCCAAGGACCTGCTGGGCATGGTCCCCGACCAGAATATCGTCGGCAAGGCCTTCGCGGTCTGGATGAGTTGGCCGGAACCCAAGCTCAGCCACTTGCCGAACTTCTCGCGGGTCGGGCTGATCAAGTAATCCATGCGGCGCTGTGAACACAGCGCCGAATGCTTTTCTGGGGCTTGGACAAAACCAGGCCCCATGCAGCAACCACCAGGATTTGAATTTGAACACAGCGTTAATCGTCGCAGGCCACCGGTGCCTCGAACTGAATGTGGGTAAACCGTGAGCGTTTCTCTAAGCCGTCTCGAGCGCCAGCTCGGCTACACCTTCAAGGATCAGGAATTGATGATCCTTGCCCTCACACACCGCAGTTTTGCCGGGCGTAACAACGAGCGCCTGGAATTCCTCGGTGATGCCATCCTCAATTTCGTCGCCGGCGAAGCCCTGTTCAATCGCTTCCCGCTGGCCCGCGAAGGCCAGTTGTCGCGCTTGCGTGCGCGCCTGGTGAAAGGCGAGACCCTGGCTGTACTGGCCCGTGGTTTCGACCTGGGTGATTACCTGCGCCTGGGCTCCGGCGAGCTGAAGAGCGGCGGTTTCCGTCGCGAGTCGATCCTGGCCGACGCCCTTGAGGCACTGATCGGCGCGATCTACCTCGACGCGGGCATGGAAGCGGCCAAGGAGCGCGTCGTCGCCTGGCTGTCGACCGAAATCGAAAGCCTGACGCTGGTAGACACCAACAAAGATCCAAAGACCCGCCTGCAGGAATTCCTGCAGTCCCGTGGTTGCGAGCTGCCGCGTTACGAAGTGGTGGATATCCAGGGTGAGCCGCATTGCCGAGTGTTCTTCGTCGAATGCGAAATCACCTTACTGAATGAAAAAAGCCGAGGTCAGGGTGTGAGCCGTCGTATTGCCGAACAGGTAGCGGCCGCTGCAGCACTGATTGCCCTGGGCGTGGAGAATGGCCATGACTGATTCAACCGCAACTCGCTGTGGCTATGTTGCCATCGTCGGCCGTCCGAACGTGGGCAAGTCCACGTTGCTGAACCACATCCTGGGACAGAAGCTGGCGATCACCTCGCGCAAGCCCCAGACCACCCGCCACAACATGCTGGGCATCAAGACCGAAGGCGCCGTACAGGCTGTCTACGTTGATACCCCGGGCATGCACAAAGGCGGCGAAAAGGCCCTCAACCGCTACATGAACAAAACCGCTTCGGCAGCGTTGAAAGACGTCGACGTGGTGATCTTCGTGGTCGACCGCACCAAGTGGACCGACGAAGACCAGATGGTTCTGGAGCGCGTGCAGTACGTCACCGGCCCGTTGATCGTCGCGTTGAACAAGACCGACCGTATCGAAGACAAGGCCGAGCTGATGCCGCACCTGAGCTGGCTGCAGGAACAACTGCCGAACGCCCAGATCATGCCGATCTCGGCCCAGCACGGGCACAACCTCGAAGCCCTGGAACGTGTGATTGCTGGCTACCTGCCGGAGAACGAACACTTCTTCCCGGAAGACCAGATCACCGACCGCAGCAGCCGTTTCCTCGCCGCCGAACTGGTACGCGAGAAAATCATGCGCCAGATGGGTGCCGAGCTGCCGTACCAGATCACCGTCGAAATCGAAGAGTTCAAGCAGCAGGGCAAGACCCTGCATATCCATGCGCTGATCCTCGTCGAGCGTGATGGCCAGAAGAAAATCATCATTGGCGACAAGGGCGAGCGCATCAAGCGCATCGGCACCGAAGCGCGCAAGGACATGGAATTGCTGTTTGATTCCAAGATCATGCTCAACCTGTGGGTGAAGGTTAAGGGTGGTTGGTCCGATGATGAGCGTGCGTTGCGTTCGTTGGGTTACGGCGACCTGTAACAGGTCTCCGCAACACCGCAGGACAAATGTGGGAGCGG
>NZ_JACAOM010000086.1:0-4699 GCF_013386245.1 Pseudomonas sp. 21615526
GGGGGTGGGGCGTCGGGGAGTTGGTAAGCCTCCCCCGGAAGCTAGGCGGGCTTGTACGCAACCCAGCCCTTGAAGCTGAAGCCCGCGTAGAACAGTTCCACACCTTCGAAGCCTGCCTCCCGTAGCAGCGCTTCATCGACGTTGGGTGACAGCACCGGCAAGTGGCTGCTGATGGCGGCAATCGCCCGCTGGGCATCTTCAGCCGGTACGCCGGAATCCACGGCATAGGCCGCATAACGCTTCAGCCAGCGCGCTTTTTCCTCTGGCGACGACTGCGGGAAGCTGTGATGCGCCGCAATCAAAGGCGCGCCCGGCGACAAGCGCCGCCACAGTTCTTTCAGGGTTTGCAGACGCTCTTCGGCCGGGATGAAATGCAAGGTCAGCAAGGACGTGGCGGCATCGAACGGCCCCTCGGGCGCGGTATCGATATAGCCTTCATGTAACTGCACCCGGGCCATCAGCGGACCCAAGGTGGCCTCGGCCAGCTTCAGCATCTCGGCAGACGGGTCCACCCCCACAAACTGCCACTCGGGCTGACTGTCGGCAAACTTCTTCAACTCCAGCCCACCGCCTGCGCCGAGTACCAATACCTTGCCGGTGGCCGAGACGCTTTCGCGCAATAGCAGCGTGGTCATGCGCTGCAGGGACTCGAAACCCGGCACCAGCCTCACCGGGCCTTCGGCGTAGCGGGCGACAGCGTCGGGATCTGAAAACCAGGTCATTGCTGGCTCCTGTTGGCGGGGGAAGCGACAACCCTACTGGGGCAAATTCAGGCTGGCAATTGAAGAGATGTGCAGTTGTGTTAAAACGTTGCCTTTGCTGATTTTGAGAGTACCCCTCGAATGCTTCCCGACATGCTTATCCGCGATGCACGGCCTGAAGACGCGTTATGCGTTGGTGTGCTGGGCATGCAGGTTTTTCTCGATACTTACGCCACCGAAGGCATTCGCGACTCAATCGCCGCCGAGGCGCTGCAAGCGTTTTCACCCCAGACGATTTCCGCGCTGATCGCCCAGCCGGGCACGGCCATCATCGTCGCTGAAGCCAATGGGCATCTGGTGGGGTTTGCCCAAGTGGCGATGGACACCGGCCATGCGCTGATCTCAACCCCGAAACCGGCGGAGTTGCAGCGGCTCTACATCCAGGAACGGTTTACCGGGCTCGGACTCGGCTACCGTTTGCTGCAAGCGGCTGAACAGCGCGCAGGGCAGGGTGGCGCTTCTTTGTTGTGGGCGACGGTGTGGGTCGGCAACGAGCGGGCGCTGGGTTTTTATCCGCGTCGTGGTTATGAGCTATTGGGGGCGCCTACGTATACGTTCCAGAATGAAACCCATGAAAATCGGTTGTTTGGCAAAAGGCTTGGCGTCTAGCCGTCAGAGCGTTTTGCTGAGGAAAACCCGGCTGCTGCCTTGCGGGTCGCATGGTATTTCACCAAAACGTACCCAGCCATTCTTCTCGTAAAATTCCGGGGCCTGGAAACTGATGGTGTACAGCACCGCCGAGCGGCACCCTCGGTGACGGGCTTCGTCTTCGAACGCCTTCAGCAGCGATGTACCCAGGCCTGAACCACGCAGCGCATCGGGCAAATGGAACAGGTCGAGGAACGCCATCCCGAGGCTGGTTTTGCCAGTGATGCCGCCGAGGGTTTCACCGGTGTCGGGATCCTTGATCAGCACCGTCAACGGACGTCGGTCATTGGAGCCGGTGATGTGTTCGTTGAAGGCGGCGAGTCCCTTGCCGAGAAGCTGCTCGGCTTCGGCGTCTGGTTGGTCACCTATCTCAATCAAATGCTGTTTCATCAGGTTCTGCTCCCTGTCAAAGCCGTTCCCGCACCATCCGCATCAGCCGTTCACCCACCTGATCCACGCCTTTGTTTTGCGCAACCACCTGGGCACCTTCCATCAACAACGTCAGCTCTTCAGCCAGCTCCCCGGGCTTGCTCGCCTTGAGCTGCGTGCACAGCAGCTTCACCCGCTCAAACTGGCGTTTTTTATGCGCCTGGATCAGCGCTCGCGCAGGGTGATCGGCCTCCGGAATTTCCGCGAGGGTGTTGGTAAACGGGCAACCGCGATAGCCCGCCCGTTCCAGGTCGTCGACGATAAAACCCGCCAAGCCCAGCAGCTGTTCCCTGGGGGAGTCGGGGTGTTGCTGCGCCAGGCCATCCAGCACATCGCTGTAGCTTTCCGTCAGGCGCTCCAGCCACTCCAGCACCAGCGCATCCTTATTCTCGAAATGCCGGTACACGGTCATCTTGGTCGAGGCGGCCAGTGCCGCAATGGCATCCACGCTGACACGGGTGATGCCCTGTTCGACAAACAGCGTTTGCGCCGCATCGACGATCCGCTCGCGGGGCGGCAGTTGAGGTGTCCGTTGCGCACGCATGCACATTCTCCACTTGACATCGATACCATTGAGTATCGCATGATACTTATCGGTATCGTCCGATACCGAAGAGTATTCATCATACCCGTTTGGAGGGTTTCATGTACCTGTCTGAATATGCCGATCAGGATGCTACCGGCCTGGCACGCCTGATCCACACCCACGCTGTCAGTGTCGACGAGGTGCGCGCGGTGGCCTTGCAAGCCATCTTAGTCGTCAACCCGCAGATCAACGCCTTGGTGGAAGCCTGGGACGATGAACCGGTTGCGGCCCAAGGCCCGTTCCATGGCGTGCCGCTGCTGCTCAAAGACCTGGGCGTCAGCGCCGCAGGCCGCCGCAATGAACTCGGCAGCGCGCTCGCGCAGGGCTGCACCGCCGATGCCGACTCGGAACTGATGACCCGCCTGCGCCGCGCCGGCCTCATGCCGTTGGGCCGCACCACCACTCCCGAATTCGCCGCCAGCACCACCACCGAAAGCCGCTTTTCAGGCCCCACCCGCAACCCGTGGGACGTGCAGCGCAGCGCCGGTGGTTCCAGCGGCGGCTCGGCAGCGGCGGTGGCGGCGGGGTTGGTACCGGTGGCGCATGCGACCGATGGCGGCGGCTCAATCCGCGTACCCGCGTCCATGTGCGGCCTGTTCGGGCTCAAGCCCAGCCGTGGTCGCGTGCCCATGGGGCCGGACGTCGACGAAGTCTGGAGTGGTTTGGCAGTGCACGGGGTATTGACCCGTTCGGTACGCGACAGCGCTGGCATGCTCGACGCGATCCATGGCGGCGCGCCTGGAGATCCGTTTCGCATAGCACCGCCAGAAAACAGCTTTTCGGCGCTTGCCCAACGGGCGCCCGGTTCGTTGCGCATTGCCCTCCAGAGCCTGCCTTTAAACGGGCAGAAGCTGCATCCGGCGGTGGAACAGGCGCTGTTCAATACCGCCAAACAACTGGAAGCACTGGGTCATCAGGTTGAAGAACTCCAGCCGGACATTGGCGTGAGTTGGGAAGCGTTTGTCGAACTCAATGCGCGTTTCTGGTCGTCGAACACGGCAGCCTGGATAGATGCAGTTGCCGGCGCGACGGGTCGTTCGATCAGTGCTGAATGCCTGGAACCGGCGACACTGGCGTTGTATCGCCTGGGCAAGTCACTGCAAGCGACAGACCTGTTGGGGGCCCTGTGGGAACGCAACATCGTCGCGCGCCACATGGGTGACCTGTTCCAGCGATATGACGTGCTGCTGTCGCCCACACTGCCCGGGCTGGCGCCGATGATCGGCGACTACAACCAGGGCCAGGCGCAACTGGACGGGCGAGGGTGGATGAATCGAGTGTTTGCGCATTCGCCGTTTACCGCGCTGGCCAACGTCATTGGCGCGCCGGCGATGTCGGTGCCGCTGGGTCATGATTCCCGGAGCGGGCTGCCGATCGGCATGCAGTTCATGGGCGCGTTTGGTCAGGAGGGCATGTTGCTTGGCCTGGCGACGCAACTGGAACGGGCAACGCCTTGGGCTGCACGTCGCCCGCACGTGTGGGCCGGGGGAAACCCGTAACCCAAGGCAAATGCTTTCCCTGTGGCGAGGGAGCTTGCTCCCGTTGGGCTGTGCAGCAGCCCCAAAACCAGTCACCAGGTCTCTGAAAAACCGCGTCCACTGAATCAGGGGCGCTTCGCACCCCAACGGGAGCAAGCTCCCTCGCCACAGGGGGAAGTGTGATGGCTAGATATCCATCACCATCTCATGCCACGCCATCCCGCCATGGTCCGACGCCGACGGCTGCACATAGCGATAGCCCATGCGCTTATACAGGTCAACATGCTGGTCCTTGCACATCAGGTGAATGGTCTTCTTGCCCATCGCCTGCATGCGCTGCACGAACTCCGTCATCAAGCGCGTGGAGTAGCCCTTGCCTTGCTGGGCGGGATCCACCACCACCGACATGATCACCACATTCGGCGCATCGGCTGAATGCCCGACCAACTCCTTGAAGGCTTCATCCGACATCACCACTTCATCGGCGCAACCGCAGTTGATGAAACCGACCACAACACCATCCGCCTCCAGGATCAGAAAGCCTTGCGGGTACAGCGCAATGCGCGTGGCGATCTTTTCCAGGGTCGCGGCTTCATCGCCTTCGTAGGCCGAGATTTCGATCTCGTAGCAACGGTTGGCGTCTGCGGGGTTGGCGTTACGGAAGGTGAGGGCGTGCATTGGGTTACCAGAGAAATTGAACGAAAGCCCCCATGATAAAGAAAGAACACCCCGACAGCACCGCCGAACACAAAACCCACTCACACCACCGACCCCCTATGGGAGCCGTCGAGCTTTAG